>PMWR01000572.1 GCA_003166055.1 Acidobacteriaceae bacterium | reverse complement strand
TGCGCGTTAAGATGAGTTATGCGCTTGCCCGTCCTGTTGCCGCTTACGGTTGTCTTGCTGGGATTGTCTGGGTGCGGATATCACACGCTGGGAGCGGCTACGCATCTGCCGCCGGGGATACGGACGCTCTCGGTGCCGGAGTTTGCTTCGAAGACTGAGGCCTACCACACAGAGACGGTGATGACCAACGCGGTGATTCGCGAGTTTGCCGCGCGCACGCGGTTTCGGGTGACGCCGAATGCGGATCCGGACGCGGACGCGGTGCTGCGGGGGACGATTCTGAAAGAGGCGGTTGCTCCGCTTACCTACAACTCCTCGACACAGGAATCTTCGAGCTTCCTGATCACCATTGTGGCTTCGGTGACGCTCACCGGACGCGACGGCAGGATTCTCTACGAGAACAAGAACTACGTGTTCAGGCAGCAGTACCAGTCCACTACCGACCTGCCAACTTTCATTCAGGAGAATCCGGCGGCTATTGAGCGGCTTTCGCGGGCGTTTGCGCGCCAACTGGTGGGGGATGTGCTGGAAGGATTCTAGTCTGGCTCAGCCTTGCGGTTAGGGCTGGCCTCGTTTTGCCGGGGAAGGTATTCTGGAGCCGAATGATGCGCACATCCGTTAGCAGAAGGCGAAACCCGTGAGCGGCGCGCGCTGGGGCGCGGGCTTTGCCGCCGCAGGCCGCTTTGTGGCGGAGATCGAGGCTGCCGCAGCCGGGAACGGGCAGTTGAGGCCGGGGTACGTGCTGGCCGGTGACGAGACNNGGATTTTTGCCTCTCCGACCTGGATCTTTCGGGAAACTCAATCTTCGAAGTCTTGGATCGGGCGCAGACGCCGTCGTTGATGGCGCCGTTCCAGGTGATTTTTGTGCGCAATGTGCGGCAGCTTTATACGCGCGGCGCGAAGAAAGATGAATTTGCGGCGCTGGACCATTATTTCCGCTCGCCGAATCCGCAGGCGCTGTTGATTTTCGTGGCCGATTTTTTGCGCATTCCCTCGGATTCGCGGCGCATGGAGATGGACGACAAGAACCGCTTCGAGCGGCTTACGGAGACACTGGGCGAGCACTGCGGCATGGTGGAACTGGCGCGGGTGAGCGAAGAGGATGCGATGCGCTGGGCGGTTGCAACCGCGCAGGAGGCCGGCACGCGCATGGAGCCCGACGCGGCTCGCCAGCTTGTGGATGCACTGGGCGCGGACATGATGATGGTGGCCTCGGAACTGGAGAAGCTGCTGCTTTATACGCTGGGGCGCGGGCGGATCANNATCAGCGCTCGCGACCGGGCGCGCGCGCTGGCGCTGCTGCACGGGCTGCTGAACAGCTCGGACGCAGGGGAGGATGCGGCGATCGGGCATCTTTATATGCTGGCGCGGACGTTTCGGCAGATGCTGGTGATTCTGGAGAAGAACGTGCGCGACTCGCGGGCTATCTGGCAGGCGCTGTGGCAGGGTTTCAGGATGCCGCCGTTTGCCGCCGACGATTTGATTCGTCAGGCGAGACGTTACAAGAGCCGCCGCGAGTTGACGCGGGCGTTGCGCTTGATTGCGCGCGCGGACATGGAGCTGCGGTCGTCACCGCCGGACAAGCGGCTGGTGCTGGAGCGGCTGGTGTACGAGCTGGCTTCGGAATCGAAGCCGGTGTCGGGGCTGTTCGCGGCGGCGCAGCTTTCGTTCGAGGGGTAACAGATTGTGGAAAAACCCGATGTCCGATGGTTTGTCTTTGTGGTCTCCCACCCATCGTGCAAAACAAAGCGCGATGGATGGGGCACCCGGCAGCTGTGGTTTGAAGTGTAACGCCGTATCAATGCGGTCTGATCAATGCGCTCCGTGCTGGCTGAGCCAGGGACCGTATTCCTTATCTTCCTTCTGAATGTGCGTGGTGAGCCAATCGCGCAGGAAGTTGAACAAATCGATGCTCAGCGTGACATCGCCGCGCTCGAAGCGGGCGACAAATGCATCGACCTGCTTGATGAGGTCGCGATGCTTGATGCGGTGCGCAGTCAGCCCCGGATAAGCAGCAGTAGCCATGATTGCCTCTTCCGATGCGAAATGGCGGCGGGTATAGTCCACCAGGTTGCGCAGCAGCGGACCGGTCACGGTTTGCGCCTCGCCCTTCTTCATCGCGTCATAGAGGTCGTTGAGTATCCTGAAGAGCACGCTGTGCTGATCGTCCATGGTTGCGACACCTACGGAATACTGTTTGTTCCAGGTCATAAACGCCATCGTCATTCTCCCGTCGCAAACTACCCGACAATGAATGCATCGGCCAAAAGGCGTAAAAAATCAGTATTGTTGCATCGAGGAACTCTATTCCAGAATGACGGTGGGCTCGGAGACCGAACCCGGAGCATGGCCTCCTCGCGTGGTCAGCGTGATGGCGGCGGCCAGAATGAGCGCACCGCCTACCCAGGCATAGGGACCGAGGTGTTCGCCGAGGAGGCGGACGCCGAGATACGAGCCGAGGGCTGGTTCGATATTCAAGAAGACCCCGGCGCGCGAGGCGGGCACGTGATGGATGCCCCAGTTCCAGAGCAAGGTGGTGGCGGCGGTGCAGAACAGGCCGCTCATGACCAGCGCTACCCACGCTGTGGCGCTGATGTGGGCAAACGGCGGCGGCTGGAAGTCGTGATGCGTTACCGGCCGCAGCAGCGGATTGAGCAGCCACGGGCCGAGGATTACCGCGGCCAGCATGGCGGTTCCGGCGAGGATGGAGTAAGAGGTCACGACCGGCGGGCTATGGGTCCGCATCAACTTCTTGCTGAGCAGAACCCAGGCAATCGAGGTGATGAGCGAGACCACGACGAGCAGGTCGCCGGCAAGCGTCGGCTCTCCGTGAGCGGCGGGGCCGCGGTTGCCGCCAAGAACGATCAGCGACACGCCGACGGTGGAGCCGGCCAATGCCAGCCAGCTAATCGGGTCCATGGTTTCGCCGCCGAAGAGGACAGCCGAGGCAGCCAGCAGCACGGGGATGGTGCCCACCATCAGCGAGGCGTGGCTTACGGTGGTCAGGGCCAATCCATGAAACTGGAGAAGAAACTGGATGGGGATGCCGAGGGCCGAGGCGAGAAGCAGGGTGCGCATTTCTCCCGCGGTCAGGTGAAACCTGCCGAGATTGACGAGCACCACCGGCAACATGCCCAGGGAGGCAAACAGAAAGCGNNCACCATGTGCTCGACGCTCATCTCGTTCATGGCAATGCGGCCGAAGTAGAAGCCGGTGCCCCACAGGCATCCTGCCAGCGCGCAGGCGCCGTAGCCGAGAAAGCGGATGCGGGCGCCGGCCGGGCCGCTGACGACTGGTTGAGTGGCTGCTGCTGCTTTCTGGTTTTCCATCCCTCTTTTACTGTCGCACACGAGGGAGTGGGCCAAACCGCTGCACAAAGATACCCGGATCGGCGAGAATACTCATTGATGAAGAGACGGCCGCCAACTCCGTGGTTGCTCTGTGCCCGTGCTCTGGCGATTGCGGGTCTTTTGGTGTGCAGTCTGGCTTTCGCGCAGAGGCAGGGTTTGACCTCCTTTGCCGAATATCAGTCGCAGGCGGACAAAGAGCGACCGCTTTCCGAAACTTTGCTGGACAAGCCTTCGATTCCACCGGCCTTTGCCATTCCCACGGAGCCACTGGGATTTTCTCCACCCAGCGCAAATTACCTGGGCCAGCGTTTCAGTATGGCCTCGCTGGATTTTCTGGACGAAGACCGGCTGCTGTTCACATTTCGCGTGCCGGGGCTGATTCATCGAGAGCCTGGAGACAACTGGAGCAGCGAAGAGCGGCAGATCCGCGCGGTGGTGCTGACGCTGCCCTCGGGCGCGATTCAGGCCGAGGCACTTTGGCCGCTGCACGACCGGGCGCGCTATTTATGGATGCTCAAGGATGGCCATTTCCTGGTGCGCGATCGGGAAGGCCTGCTGGAGGGAAACGCCACGCTTGAGCTGAAGCCATATTTGCATTTTCCGGGGCCGCTGCTTTCGGTGAGCATGGATCCCGCCAAGCAGTATCTGGTGACCAACTCGCGTGAGCCGGCAGCGCCGCAACCGGGGGATGGACAAAGCCCAGCGAAAGGACCCAGCGACAAAGATCCGACGCCGGGGACGACGGACAGCGCCTCTGCCAGCATAACCACCGATGGGCAGGGCGACGGTGGGCAGACCGATCTGGTAGTGCGCATCCTACGCAGGGATTCAGGCAAGGTGATGCTGGTCAGCCGTGTTCGTTCCGCGGTTCATTTGCCCATCAACTCCGACGGATACCTGGAAGGCATGCGCGGAAACGGGTTGCAATGGGTGCTGAACCTGGACTATTTCAGCGGCGGCAGCAGGATTCTGGGCAATGTCGATTCCGCGTGTTCGCCTTTTTATGACTTTGTCTCGCAGCGGGAGGTGCTGGTGACGGTGTGCGGCCCCGGCGGCGCCGACAAACTGGTGGCCATTGACACGGACGGCCACCGTCTCTGGGACGATCAAACTCTGGCGACTTCGGTTTGGCCATTGGTGGTCAATTCTCCGGATGGCTCGCGGCTGGCGCGTGAAACCCTGGCTGTCACTCATTCCATCAATGCCTACGCCCCTCTCGACCAGTCCGACATAAAAGGGCAACTGGTCAGAGTTTTCGACGCGGCAACTGGCCGGGTGGCCCTTGCGGCTCCGGCTAGCCCGGTTCTCGATGCCGGCGGCAACGTCGCCATCTCGCCCTCGGGCCGCCGCGTGGCGGTGCTGAATGCCGGCTCCATCCAGGTGTTCGAATTGCCAGCGCCGCCTCCGTTTTCTGACACGTCCCAGAACGATCCGGCGCATTGAGCGCTGTTTTTCGGCGTGCCCGGCAACCGCGGGCACGTGTAGACTGAGTAGCGAGGGAATTTTTCTTTGGCCACGGCTGTTGTCCACTTCACGGCCTCGGCGGTCTCCGACCGAGGCAGCAAGAGACCTACCAACGAAGATGCCTTTGGCTTTTCCGTTGAACACGGGGTCTATATCGTGTGCGACGGCATGGGCGGGGCCGCGGCCGGGGAAATCGCCAGTTCACTAGCGGTGGACGAAGTAATGGCCCAGTTGGTTCGCCGCACGGAAGGCAACGCCTTGCCGATGCCACAGTTGGCGGAGGAGGCCATCTGTGCCGGCAACAAAGCCATCTTCTCCCGCTCGCAGCGCAATCCTAAACTCAGCGGCATGGGAACCACGCTTGTAGGCCTGGTGGCTGAAGATCGGCGCGTCTGGGTAATCAATGTCGGCGACAGCCGCTGTTACCGGCTGCGCGACCGCAAGCTGGAGCAGCTCACCCAGGATCATTCGCTGGTGGAGGAGCAAGTCCGGCTGGGCCGCATGACACGCGCCGAGGCAAAGCGTTCTCCATTCCGCAATGTCATTACCCGCGCACTCGGAACCCAGGTGAATGTAACACCCGACATTTTTGAGGTTGAAGCCGAGACAGCCGACCTTTTTCTGCTTTGTTCCGATGGGCTGACGCGTGAGCTTCCGGACAACCTGATTGAGTCGCTGCTTTCGGTGGACGATCGCGTCGAAGGCCTTTGCACTCGCCTGGTAAACGCCGCCAACAAGGCAGGCGGTCACGACAATATCACTTGCCTGCTGGTGCGCGCGGCGCAGTAGGCGACTGAGGAATCGAATCTGGCTTCCTGGGTCTCCTCGGTCTCCCGAGATAAATCAACACTTGCGGTTTCGCTTTCCGGAGGACATTCCGATGAAGACCTTTAGTTCGATGCGCCGCGATTTTCTCCGCACCGGAGGGTTCGGCGTTGCGGCTGCCGCATTTCCCGCCGTTTCGATTGCTGCATCGGCACAGGAAGGCGCAAGGTCAGGCGCGCCGGCGGAGGGCGTCTTCGACGTGCGCAGCTTTGGGGCAGTTGGTGATGGAAAAACGCTCGACACCCAAGGCATCAACCGAGCAATTGAAGCCGCTGCGAGCGCTGGCGGCGGGATGGTTGTGTTTCCGGCGGGGTCGTACCTGTGCTTCTCCATTCACCTGAAGAGCCAGGTTCAACTGCACCTGCTGCAAGGCAGCGCGATTATTGCAGCGGACTCGCCGCTGCCTGGCCAGCAGACCGGATATAACGGCGGCGCCTACGATGCGGCCGAACCCAAGACTGCGTGGGATGCGTACCAGGATTACGGGCATAATCACTGGCATAACTCACTGATATGGGGCGAGGATCTGCATGACATCAGCATTACTGGACCGGGGCTTATCTGGGGCAGAGGGCTTTCGAACGGACGCGGACGCGCCGGTGATGGTGCGCCCTTCATCGCCGAGCAGGCAGGGGTCGGAAATAAGGCCATCGCGCTGAAGAACTGCCGTAACGTGCTGTTCCGCGACTTTTCGATTCTCAAGGGCGGTCACTTCGGGTTGCTGCTCACTGGAGTCGACAACCTGACCATCGACAATCTGAAGATCGATACCGATCGCGATGGCATCGATATCGATTGCTGCCAGAATGTGCGCGTGTCGAATTGCACGGTCAACTCGCCGTGGGATGACGGAATCTGTCCTAAGTCAAGTTATGCGCTCGGTTATGCTCGGCCCACACGAAACGTAACCATCACGAACTGCTGGGTGACCGGGACTTATGAGTTAGGCACGGTGCTTGACGGTACCTTCAGGAAGTTTCCGGAGGGCGCGCATGTCCCGCGCACGGGGCGCATCAAAATGGGGACGGAATCCAATGGCGGATTCATCAACATCACGATCTCGAATTGCGTGTTTGAAGGCTGCCAGGGCTATGCGCTGGAATCTGTGGACGGCGCGCTGATAGAAGACATCACCATCAGCAACACCACCATGCGCGATGTTGCTACAAGCCCCATTTTTATGCGTCTTGGGGCACGGCTGCGCGGGCCGAAGGAGAGCACGAAGGCCGGAACGATGAAGCGCATCCTAATCAGCGATTTGGTCTGCTACAACGCGCCGCGCGCTTTCTGCTCGATTCTGAGCGGCATTCCGGGCTATTCGATCGAAGATGTGAAGTTATCGAGTATTTATATCGAGACTGTGGGCGGCGGAACGGCTGAAGCTGCCGAGGCGCGGCCGGCGGAACTGGAAAGCAAGTACCCGGAGCCGAATATGTTTGGAGTTATGCCAGCATCCGGTTTTTTTCTGCGTCATGTACGGAACATTGAGATGAGCCATGTGGAGATTGCCAACGCAGCTCCCGATGCGCGGCCCGCGTTTCATTTGACAGATGTGGAGCGGGCGGATTTCTTTGCCGTTACCGCTCCTCGCGGGGCCAATGGCGCATTCGCGCTGCATGGCGTGAAGGATCTGCGCGTTGGTTGGAGCCGTGCGGCTGCCGATACGACCCTGAGCACGGTCGACGACAAGATGCTGTAAGGGTCGCGGTAGCTTGACATTGCCGGGCGGCGGAAATTAGGATTCGTTCGGTGTTTGAACAATCTTCCATCCGTACGTGGGATTCGGCTCATTCTCTCTCTGGCCGGTGAGCACGCGCCGCAAGGGTCAGGCTTTCAGAGTTTATAGCGTCAGACCAACCGATCGCGGGCCAACCGATCGCGGGTCGCCCCCCCCCCAGACAAAGGAGCAACATGGAGCGACGTTCCAGACGGACCTTTCTTCAAGGCGCAGCGATGTTTGCGACGGCTTGCGCCACCCATTCACAATTCGGGATCGCCGAGACATCGAAATCGCCCTTTCGCGTTGCGGTCATTAACGATGAGATCTCGCCGGATTTCGACCACGCATGTTACGTCGCCTCGCACGATTTTGGCATGAGCTGGATGGAGCTGCGTGGCATGTGGGGTAAGAACGTGATGGATCTTAGCGCGGCGGAGATCGAGGAATCGAAAAAGATTCTCGCTAAGTACAACCTGCGTGTTACCGACATTGCCAGCCCGCTTTTCAAGACGGACTGGCCGGATGCGCCACGTTCGCCTTATGAAACGACGGGCTCCCTGCACGGAGCGGCGGCGACCACGTTCAAGCAGCAGGACGAGATTCTGGAGAAATCGATCGCACTGGCCAAACAATTCAAGACGGATCGAATTCGCGGATTTGATTTCTGGAGGCTGGACGATATTGCTCCGTATCGCGCGGCCATTGATGAGAAGTTGCGTTCGGCGGCCGAGGTCATCGGCAAGCAAGGCCTTCTGCTGGTGCTGGAAAACGAGTTTGAGTGCAACACGGCAACCGGACGGGAAGCAGCGCGCACGCTGAATGCCATCCAATCTCCGCATTTTGCGCTCAACTGGGATCCGGCGAATGCTGTGATGCGCGGCGAGCTTGATGCGTTTCCAGGGGGCTGGGATGCGTTGCCCAAGAATCGCATACAGCATTGCCACGTGAAGAATGCGGTGAAGAACGCCGAAGGCAAGATTGAATGGTCGCCTGTGGGCAAAGGGTTCATCGATTGGGCGGCACAGTTTCGCGCGCTCAAGCAAATTGGATATCACGAAGCGGTAAGCCTTGAGACGCACTGGCACGGAGCAGGCACGTCAGAGGCTTCGTCGCGGGTTAGCTGGGCGGGAATGAAGCAGGCGCTCGAAGATGCGCATGCGCTCTAGTGGTTTGACCGCGTGGATCTATTGCTTCCCTGGTCTCAAAGGCGAGACCGGGGCACCCAGTAGTTCATCGGTGGGTGCGTACGCAGTTTGAATGGAGAAAACAATTGGTCACTCGACGTGAATTCATCGATACGCTTGCACTTGGAACCGCGGGTTTGGCGATTGGATCGACCGCGAAGAGTTATGGGCAGATTCTCGGCTCCAACGATCGCCTGAACTTTGCCGTAATCGGGCTGAATGGGCGCGCATATGCCCATCTTTCATCGCTCAAGGCGAACAAGGATCAAGCACGCATCTCGCATGTTTGCGATGTGGACAGCAACATCCTGAGCAAGTTTGCCGGCGCGGTACAAACCGAAATGGGCTATGCTCCGGCGACGGAGAAGGACTTTCGCCGCATCCTGCAATTGAAGGACGTGGACGCGATCACGATTGCGACGCCCGATCATTGGCATGCGCCGATGGCCATTGCGGGCGTGCAGGCAGGTAAGCACGTGTATGTCGAAAAGCCTTGCAGCCATAACCCTGCCGAAGGAGCGCTGCTCGTGGCGGTGCAGCAGAAATATGGAAAGCTGGTGCAGATGGGCACACAGCAGCGGTCGTCGCCGCACACCATTGAGATTGTCAACAAGATTCATAGCGGCGCGATCGGCAGGGCTTACTATGCAAAGGCCTGGTATGTGAACGTACGCAAGTCGATTGGTGTTGGGAAAGAAGTGCCTGTGCCGCCGCAACTCGATTGGGATCTGTGGCAAGGGCCGGCGCCGCGCATGCCTTACAAAGATAATGTGCAGCCGTATAACTGGCACTGGTTCAGGATTTGGGGCACAGGCGAAACGCTGAACAATGGCACGCATGAGGTGGATGTGTGCAGGTGGGCGCTGGGAGTCGATTACCCGAATCGCATTACTTCATCGGGTGGGCGCTATCAATTCAAAGACGATTGGCAGTTCTACGACACGCTCGTCACCAGCTTTGAATATGACGACAAGCTGATTTCGTGGGAAGGCAAATGCTGCAACGGAATGAGGGTGTATAACCGCGACCGCGGATCGACGATCATGGGCACCGAAGGGTCGGTGCTGATTGATCGCGATGGCTATGAGATTTACGATCTCAAAGGACACAAGACGAGCGAATTCAAGACCGGCAAACAAACCACGTCCGCCGATCTGACCGGCCGCGACTCGATGACGGATGCGCATTTCGCAAACTTCATTGCCGCGATCAAGACGGGAGAGAAACTTCGCGCTCCTGTCGCTGTTGGCAATGTTGCGGTGACCATGCTGCAGCTCTCCAATGTTGCATGGGAAGTGAACCGCGAATTGCATCTCGACACGACAGACGGGAAGGTCCGGAACGATGCGGACGCGATGAAGATGTGGGGCCGCAAGTACGAGAGCGGCTGGGCGCCTCATCTGTAGAAAAACAGCTGATTATGAAGAGGCGCAAGAGTCAGGCGCGCCGAAGGAGCTTTTTCCTATGAATCAATCGCTTTCACGACGTGGCTTTATTCAAACGGGTGCGCTGATTGCAGCGGGATTCGCGGCATCGACGGAGACCTCCTCATTCGCACAGCCGGCGCACGCTTCCGGCAAGCCGTCGCCTGTTCATCTGGGGATGGCGAGCTACACGTTTCGCAACTTCAGCCGCGCGCAGTTGATTGGATTCATGAAGCAGCTCAACCTGACGGCGCTGAATGCGAAGGACGTCAAAGATCATCTTCCGATGGATCCGGCGGAAGAGGCGAAGGCATTGTCGGACTATGCCGCGGCGGGGATCAAGCTGCATGCTGCCGGGACCATTTCGTTTGCAAAAGACGACGAGGCCGATATCCGCAGCAAGTTTGAATACTGCAAGCGGGCGGGGATCTCGGTGATTGTCGCGGGCGATCCAAAGCCTGAGACGCTGCCGCACATTGAGAAATTTGTGAAGGAGTACGATTTCCGCTTCGCCATTCACAACCATGGGCCGGAGGATAAGCTGTGGCCATCTCCGCTGGATGTGTTGAAGGCAGTGAGGAATATGGACCCGCGCATGGGATGCTGCATCGATGTGGGGCACGCGGAACGCGCGGGCACCGACGTCGTTGAGGCGATTCATGCAGTGGGGCCGCGCCTTTTTAACATGCACATGAAAGACCTGACCGATTTCACGAATAAGGAAAGCCAGGTTGCGGTGGGTGAGGGCAAGATGCCGGTGCGCGAAATCTTCGCAGCCCTGGCCGCGACAAAGTACAAAGGGTTTGTCGATCTGGAATATGAGATACACGGTGACGATCCGATGCCGGGCGTTCAAGAGTCCTTTGCATATATGCGGGGTGTTCTGGCCGGTATGGGCTATGAGAGCAACGGCTGAGAATCACTGACTTTGACGGTATTTTGAAGTGCCGGCAAAGGGCTTCTGCGCCAACCCATAACCCTGAGGATGAAAGCCACCGATATGCCGACGCCGCGCTATTCCTTCACAAACAGGCAGAGCGCGTCGAACACGATGCCGCGGCAGATCAATCGAAATCTCATCTTCAACCAGATTCGCACGCGGCAACCGATTTCACGGGCGGATCTGGCGCGCGTCTCGGGGCTGCAAAGAAGCACTGTTTCGCTGATCGTGGAGGAGTTGCTCGAAGAGCAATGGATTGTCGAAGGATCGATGGGCAGGCTTCCCCGCGGACGGAGGCCAACCTTCCTCAATTTGAACGGACAAAGAGGCGTGCTTGCCCTGGATGTGCATCCTGCGCAGATTGCCATGGCCGTTACCGATCTTGGCGGAAGAATTCTTACGCAACGCATGGTCGCGCTTCCCGCAGATCCTCAGAAAGTGCTCGGCGCAATCGTCAATGCAATCCAGAAGACCATCGCCGGTCATGGGGACCGGTCGTTCGATGGCATTGGCATGAGCTTGCCTGGACGCTTTGACCTGCGGCCGGATCAATCCAACCCGGATAAATCGCGTCCGGCCAGGTCTATCTTCGCACCAAATATTTCATGGCCAATTGGACGGCTTCAATCTTGTGTCGAAGAAGCAACTGGCCTGCCTGTAGTAGTGGACAACGTTGCAAACGCTTGTGCGCTTGCTGAAGTCTGGTTCGGTCATAGCGACGGAATGCACGATCTTGTGGTGGTCAATGTGTCGGAGGGGTTAGGCACGGGCATCTTTGCGAACGGGCGCATTCTGCGCGGAGAAGGCGGTTACGCAGGGGAATTCGGTCATGTGCAGGTGGATCCGAGCGGGCTGCCTTGCACATGCGGCAGCCGAGGTTGCTGGGAGACGGTAGCCTCGAATCGCGCGGGGATGCGCTACTATGCGGAGATTGCAGGCAACCCCTCGCCGCCGTTCGAAGATTTGCTCGAGTTAGCCGCGGCGGGAGATCCGCTGGGGAGGCAGGCCTTCGACAGGATGTGTGCCGCGCTGGGCAGAGGGATGCATATGATCGCGTCCGCGCTGGCGCCCAGTGAGATTGTGGTGGTGGGAGATATCACCAATCTCTGGTCTCTTGCCGGGCCTTTGGTTGAGGCAGAGATGCGCCGCAATCCATTGGCAAAAGCACCCAGGCTGCGGCCCGCGCAAGAAGGCAGCAATGCCCGCTTGCGCAGCGCGGTCGCACTGGTGATGAATGAGAACTCGCTCTGACGAGAAGCAGTGACGAGAAACAGTGACGAAAAACAGTGAACCAGTGAAGAAGTGAATCCTTCCGATCAATGACCCACATCAGCGGATGTGACGGCCGGAGGTCCATGCCGCTTGGTGCGTAGATTATCGATGGCGTAATCGACGAATCTGGGCTCGAAATGGGATGGCTGCGCCATGAAACGACAGGTGGCCACCACCTGATCGACGATGAACTTCGGTTGGTATTTGGCCAACTCCAGTTCCTTTTCCACGGTCACCTTGTGCACGATGTGATTGAAGGTCTCATCGGGAAGGTCCAGGCCCTGGCGTTCGCACTCTTTCTGCATAATGATCTTGTATATCTCGACCGATGGTCCTCCGACCTCGATCTTGTAGGGCAGGCGGCGCAGAAACGCGGGGTCCATCAGGTCTTCGGGCTCAAGGTTGGTGGAGAAGATGACCAGTTCCTCGAAAGGCACCGTGAAGCTCTTGCCGGTATGCAGTTTGAGGTAGTCATAGCGGTTCTCGAGAGGCACGATCCAGCGGTTCAGCAGGGCCTTTGGCGATACGAGTTGACGGCCGAAGTCGTCGATCATGAAGCAACCGCCCAGGGCCTTCACATGAAGGGGAGCCTCGTAGTAATTGGCCGTGGCGTCATAACGCAGATCGAGCATATCCAGGGTCAATTCACCGCCGGTGATGACAAAGGGCCGCCGGCAAGGAACCCAGCGCGCATCATATTCCTCGCGGCGGACAAAAGAGAGCATGCCGTCGTCCTTGGGAAGCTCAGGCGCCTGGATTTGGGTATGCAGGCTGGGGTCGAAGAGGCGCATGATCTGGCCTTCGACATAGACTGCGTAGGGCACATAAATCACGTCAGTGAATACGTTGGCAAAGCTGAGCGCGACGGAGGTTTTGCCATTGCCAGGCGGGCCATAGAGCAGGATGGCGCGGCCGGAGTTCAAGGCCGGCCCGACGCTTTCAATGATGTTGCCTTCGACAACGAGTTCACCAACGCCTGTGCGGATACGCTCGTAGGTGATGGTTTCGTTGGTGATCTTCTGCAGGCGGACCTGGTTGGAGAATTCGGCCAGTGTTACCGGAGCGGGACCGGTATAGCGCACCTGTTCAAGGGCGTCGAGCGTCCAACGCCGGCCCGCATCGGTAAACGTGAATTTCATGTCGGCCATGTTCTCGGAATCCCGTGTTCCGAGATTTTGGAGCAGCTTGCGGTCGACCCCCATCTGCACCAGTTCAAGCACGAGGGTGTAAGGGAGCTTAATGCCTTCGACGAACTGGCGGACCGATTCGAGGTGGTCTACATAGATCATCCTCATCAGCAAACTCAGCAGGGCGATGGAGTCGATGCCGATCGACCCCAGGTCTGCAGGCTCGCGGGGCATGCGGTGGATAAAAGAGTGCAGGGTGGCCTTGGAGATGGCGCCAATCTCGACCAGAAGGTCACCCAGACGGCCACCCGTCTCCGCCTGAATTTCAAGTGCTTTTGCTATTTGTGCGTCGGTAATCAGTTTCGCTTCGAGCAGCAGATCGCCCAATCTCATTCGCTCTTTGATGACGCCCTCCGGGGAGAACCAAGTTGAGAATTAACACAACTCCCTGTGCCCTGTTGTTGGACCTGCAGAAAAGGGAGATGCTGGCATCGTATCAAGTTCCTGCAAGATGTCGCCAAATGTTTTTTTCTTGCGGAATCCTGGCGGTACCTGGAAGGCTCGATGGCCGACGGTTGGCCTTGTGGTCTCCCATCCATCGACCACCCACCCGGCTATGAAGACCTGTCGCTGGAGACTCCGGGACGCTCGATGGATGGACTCCCGGCTGCCGGAATTGCTCGGCGAGCGAGAGATTCACAGCATCTCAGGAATTGCGCTGATTGACAGACGAGCGGAGTTGGAGGAACATTAAGCGAAGAAAAGGCGAATATGTCTCTCGCTATGACCTCCTCTTCTGCCCTTCGCATCCAGATCGAGCACGCTCTCGAACGCCGGTTTCCGTCGGCGTTGACGCCGGTTCCGCGAACGATTCGCGAGACCGCAACTACCGGGATTGCCGCGGTGGACGCGCTGCTGGACGGCGGGTTGCCGGTGGGGGCGATCAGCGAAGTGGTGGGGCAGAAATCCTCGGGGCGGACGAGCCTGGCGCTTTCTTTTCTTGCACATAGAACGCTGGAGGGCCAGGTTGCGGCCTGGGTGGATGCCGGGGACGCCTTCGATCCGGAGTCGGCAGCGGCTAATGGCGTGAGCCTGCGGCAACTGCTTTGGGTGCGTTGCAGGAGTGCGAGTGCGGCGGCAAAGAGCAGGCCCTGGACGCGGCTCGATCAGGCGATCCGCTCCACCGATCTGCTGCTGCAGGCGGGCGGGTTTGCGGCGATTGTGCTGGACATAGGCGACACGGCGCCGGAGCACGCGAGCCGGATTCCGCTGGCTACGTGGTTCCGCTTTCGCCAGGCGGCAGACCGCGCGCGGTGCTGCCTGGTGGTGCTGGGGGAGAGAGCGTATGCGCAATCGAGCGCGGCGCTGGTGGTGGAATGCGTGCCGCGGCAGGGGATGACGGCGGGAGAGACGGTACTGACCGGATTCAGTTTTGAGGTGCGGCGGGAACGACAGCGGCAGTTGAGCAATGTGCAGGGAATACGGAAGCCGCCGGCTTCAATGTGGTCGGCGACGTGCAGGTGGGCGCAGGAGGAACGCGCATGAGCGAGCAACTCTACCTGTGTGTGCATGCGGCGGAGTTTCCGGCGCAGGCGCTGCTGCGCTTGCGCCCGGAGATGCAGTCGCAGCCGGTTGCCGTGCTGGAAGGACGCGCGCCGCTGGAGGCGATCTGCGCTCTCAATCGGCATGCGGAGCGCAGAGGCGTGGTGTGCGGCATGACGCGACTGGAGGCGGAAGCGATTGCCGGGCTTCGGCTGCTGTCGCGATCGACGGAAAGCGAGGCAGCGGCACGCGCGGTGGTGCGGGAGTGCGCTGCGTATTATTCTCCGCGCATCGAGGCGGCGAGCTATGGAACCGCGTGTTCTTACGTGCTGGATATTGCTGGGACTGGAAGGCTGTTTGGGCCGCCGGAGAGGTTGGCGGAAAGGTTGCGGGCTGCGCTGGCTACAGCGGGGTTTCGCGTGTCGATTGCGGTCAGCGCCAACTTTCATACCGCACGGTTGAAGGCAGCGAACTCACGCGGCGTAACCGTGATTCCTGAAGGCGAGGAAGCAGCGCAACTGGGCAAACTTCCGCTGGCGGCGCTCGCGCTTGGGCCGGATCAGGCCGAGACCTTTGCGGTGTGGGGGATTCGCACGCTGGGGGAGTTGGCGGCGCTGCCGGAGACGGACCTGATTACGCGGCTGGGCCAACATGCCAGCATGTGGAGAGCATTGGCGCGCGGCGAGCAGGCGCATACGTTTCAGCCCATTGAACCGGAGTTTGCACTGGAGGAGTTCTGCGAGTTTGAGACGCCGGTGGAAGAGATGGAGTCGCTGCTGTTTGTGGGCGCGCGCATGATCGATTGCCTGGTGGCGCGAGCCGCGTCGCGGGCGTTGTCTCTGGCGTCACTCACTTTGCAGATGAAGCTTGCAGAGGGACGTACGCACAGCGGAACGATTCGGCCGGCGCTGGCTTCGGCGGATCGGAAGTTTCTATTGAAGCTGCTGCAACTGGAGTTTGCGGCGCATCCACCGCAGGCAGCCGTGCATTCATTCAACCTGAGCGCGGAGGCTGGGCAATCGAGCACGGTGCAGTTGGGGCTGTTTACTCCGCAGACTCCGGAGCCTTCGCGGCTGGACGTAACCATAGCGCGGCTCAAGGCGATTACCGGCGAAGATCGCGTTGGCTCGCCGGTGCTGGAAGACTCGAATAGGCCGGGCAGTTTTCGCATGGGCCAGTTTGTTGTTTCGACAAATGCCAGCACGGCGAAGACCGATGGGCCGCAGATGGCGCTGCGACGGATGCGGCCGCCTGTGCCGGTGTCGGTGGTGATGCAGGGCGACAGGCCGCGGAAATTTCGCGATGCGGAGCGGAGTTTTGAGATTACAGCGGCGTATGGTCCGTGGCGAACGAGCGGGTGCTGGTGGTCGACGGACGGGTGGGATGCGGACGAGTGGGACGTGCTGGCTACAACGCGCCAGGAAACATCGATCGCGTGCCTGCTGATGCTGGATCACGCGCGGAATGCGTGGCAGCTTGTGGCTTTCTATGACTGAGCACCCCAGCGACGAAGACCTGTCGCCGGGGACCCCGCCGACCCACACCAGCGACGGCGATTATGTCGAGCTGCACGCGGCCAGCGCATTCAGTTTTCTTGCCGGGGCTTCGCAGCCGGAGACGTTGATTGAGCGTGCGGCGGAATTGGGCATGCGGGCCATGGCACTGGCCGATCGTAATGGCGTGTATGGCGTGGCGCGCTTTCATACTGCCGCGCAGAAGTGCGACGTGAGAGCGCATATCGGCGCGGAGATTGCTGTGGGTTCGTTTGGAAAACGGCTCACGCCCGCTGCATGGCTGCCGCATCAGTGTCCGGAAGAGCCGCCGCGCTTGCTGCTGCTTTGCGCATCGCAGACGGGCTATCGAAATCTATGCCAGCTCATCACGCGCTTCAAGATGCGCGAAGCAACGAAGACCGAAGGCGCGGCAACGCTCGACGATCTCGAAGAGTTCTCTGATGGGATGATCTGTTTGACCGGAGGCGATGAAGGGCCACTGGCCGCGGCGCTTGCGCAAGGCAGACAGGCGCATACGGTTATTGACCGGCTGACTGCGATCTACGGGCATCGCAATCTTTATATCGAACTGCAGCGGCACAGGCAGAGGGACGAAGAGGCTCGCAACCAGGCACTGCTGGGGCTGGCCGCAACGTGTCGCCTGCCGGTGATTGCGACGAGTGGAGTCCGCTACGCGACGGAGAAGGACCGCGAGCTTCTGGATGTACTGACCAGCATTCGGCACCACACGCCACTCGACCAGGCAGGGAGGCTGCTGGCGCTCAATGCTGCGAGGACTCTGAGGCCTGCACGCGAGATGGCGGCGCTGTTTCATGACATACCGGAGGCGATTGCGAACACAGGCATCGTGAGCAGCCGGCTCGAATTCACGCTCGACAATCTCGGCTACGAATTTCCGCATTACCCGGTTCCGGATGGCGAGACGATGGACAGCTTCTTAATGAAGCGCGTGGAGGAGGGCGTGCGCAAGCGGTATGGATCGTCGGCCAAGCGGGCGCTGCTCGAAAAGGCGCGCGCGCAGGTGGATCATGAACTCAAACTAATCGCGAAGCTTGGGTTTGCCGGATATTTTCTGATTGTCTGGGACATTATTCTCTACTGTCAGCGCAATGGAATTCTGGTGCAGGGACGTGGATCGGCTGCGAATTCCGCTGTATGTTATGCACTTGAAATCACGGCGGTGGATCCGGTGGGGATGGAACTGCTGTTTGAGCGATTTCTGAATGAGAATCGCGGGGAGTGGCCGGACATCGATCTCGATCTGCCTTCCGGCGATCAACGCGAGCAGGTGATTCAGTATGTGTATGAACGCTACGGCTCGCTGGGTGCGGCGATGACGGCCAACGTGATCACGTATCGCGGGCGCTCGGCGGCACGCGAGGTGGGCAAGGCGTTGAGCTTTGAGGACGATCAACTGGCGCGGCTGTCGAGCCTTGTTGGGCATTGGGAGTGGCGCGGGGAAAACGACACGATGGCGCATCACTTTGGACAGGCGGGCTTCGATGTCAGACATCCGCGCATTGCCCGCTATCTCGATCTGTGCCTGCGCATGCAGGATTTGCCGCGTCACCTTGGGCAGCATTCCGGCGGCATGGTGATTTGCGCGGGGATGCTCAATGGGGTGGTACCTATTGAGCGCGCGTCGATGCCGGGGCGCACCGTGATTCAGTGGGATAAGGAAGATTGCGCGGACATGGGGCTGATCAAAGTGGACCTGCTGGGGCTGGGCATGATGGCTGCGATTAAAGACTCGATCGAGCTGATCCCGCGTCACTACGGCAAGGATGTGGACCTTGCTGCGCTGCCAGAGGATCCGCTGGTCTACGAGACGCTTTGCAAGGCGGATACGGTGGGCATGTTCCAGGTGGAGAGCCGCGCGCAGATGGCGTCGATTCCGCACAACGCGCCGGTGCGCTTCTACGACCTGGTGGTGCAGGTGGCGATCATACGACCTGGGCCCATCGTGGGCAAGATGATGCAGCCGTATATTCGGCGCAGGCAGGGAAAAGAAGGAGTGACGTATCCGCACCCATCGCTGGAGCCGGTGCTCAAACGGACCCTCGGAGTTCCGCTGTTTCAGGAACAGTTGCTGCGCATGGCGATGACGGTGGCGAGTTTCAGCGGCGCGGAGGCGGAAGAGCTGCGGCGGGCAGTGGGCATGCGGCGATCGATGCAGCGCATGAAGGATCTGGAGGGCAGGCTGCGCGCGGGGATGACGCGCAACGGCATCGGGCCGGATGCGCAGGACAATATTGTGCAGGGCATTTCTTCGTTTGCTATGTATGGGTTTCCGGAGAGCCATGCGGCCAGCTTTGCGCTGATTGCGTATGCCTCTGCGTATTTGAAGGTTCACTACCTCGCGGCCTTTACCTGCGGCCTCTTGAACAATCAGCCGATGGGATTTTATTCGCCGGCGGTGTTGATCAAGGATGCGCAGCGGCACGGGTTGCGCGTGCGGCCGCTCGATGTGCAGCGGTCGGAAGCTGTGTGTACGCTGGAGGCGGAGGCGGATGGATCGCTTTCGCTCCGGATCGGTTTCAACTACGCGAAGGGGTTGAAGCAGGCGTCCGCGGAGAAGATTTTGAGCGCACGCAGCAAGACAGGAATGTATGCATCGGTCGATGACCTGGCGCGGCGAGTGCCGGAGCTGAATCGCAAGGAACTTGTTCTACTAGCCGGCATTGGCGCGCTGAACTCGCTTGGCGAAGTGGAGCATCGGCGCGATGCGCTGTGGCAGGTGGAACAGGCTGGCAGGCCCGTTGGTCCGTTACTGCGAAACGCGAGTCTGTCTGAGTCCAGCTCGCACGGCACGCCGTTGCAGAAGATGACGACGGACGAGCGGCTGGCTGCAGACTATGGAGGCACCGGGCTGACGACTGGCCCACACCCCATGGCGTATCACCGCGCGGCGCTGCGGCAACAGGGCATCCTCTCCGCGCAGGAGCTTGAGCAACTGGGCAGGAATCAGCGCGTGTGCGTTGCCGGATGCGTGATTGCACGGCAGCGGCCAGGGACGGCGAAGGGATTTGTCTTTCTCTCGCTCGAAGACGAAACCGGAATTGCCAACATCATTCTTGCGCCCGATGTGTTTGAACAGAATCGAATGACGGTGACGCGCAACCGCTTTTTGCGGATCGAAGGACCGCTGCAGAATCAGGACGGTGTGATCCACGTGAAGGCGCAGCGGATTGAGCCGTTGGAGATCACCAGCGCAGATATCCGGTCACATGATTTTCATTGAGGCAACGAGTTGGCGGAGTTATCCGCGCTGCGCACGTGTTGGCGGAGTTAGCGGAACTTTATTGGCCGGGGGCTNNAGGCTGGTTGGGATATGGAGGCAGATACGGAGGCATATCCTGCGGAGGCGGTGGACCATCGTAGGTCTCCGCTGTGGCGGCCGGTGCGCTCCCGGTGTCATCACCGGAGTCATCCGCAGAAAGCGGATAGCCAAGGTAACCGGGGTATCCCACAAGGCCATAGGGCAGGCCGGCTCTATAAGGTGAGACGTAGGGCCTGCGATAACGCCCCGATCCTGTATGGGGCCCGCGTGCACCGGGATGATCAGCAACACCTCTATAACTCGATTGCGGACCCGCTTGCGGCATGGCGAAAGTCCTGGTGCCGGAAGAGTTCCTACTGCCGGAATAGCGCGGAGAGGTTGCGAAATGACTGGGAGCAGAGGCCCTGAAGCTGCCGCGTGAAGCGGATGTGGAATGACCGGAAACCCCGCCATGCGATCCGCCGTGCTGGGCGCAGGCCGGAAGAGATATTCCAACCACCATCAGCGCAGCCACAGCGAACGACTTCATGTCGTCATCTTACGCCTGTTTGAGGAAATTGGACAACGAATCCGGCGGTCGGCGCAGTTCCAGCGCGAAGTGATGGGAAGGCTGGCTCAACATGGCTGCGCCGCCGGCATTCTGCATTTGCACAGAACTTCCGGCGGCACAGTGAATTAGATCGACGATCCTGCTAATTCCTTTGCAAAACAAGAAGCTGCTCGAATGCGGGCATGTTGTGAAGGCTGGCAAACTCGCTGTCGGCAAGAATCTTCCTGGGGGTGGTGAATCCGTTGTTGAGAGCCATGCGAAGGTACTCAATTGCCCGCTCGTTAAGGCCGGCATGCACGCAAGTTTTTGCCATGTAGTAGTTCATGGCGCCGCGGTTTGAGGCGGAGGTTGGGTCGGAGATTTGCAGGCCAGCGGGCCCGTCGAAGATGTGCGGATCGACGGCCAGCGCGGCCGCATAGAATTCCCCGCCCTGCCGGAATTTGCGACGCGACAGGAGGTCGGTGCCAAGGTTCTTGAGAATCGGAGCCGACTTCGGGTCAAGCTTGAGCGCCTTGCGGTAGTAGCGCTCGGCGCCGCGGTAATCCTGGAGCGAAGCGTAGACGGTGCCCAGATTGTTCAGGACGCTGGCGCTCTCTGGGTTGAGCTTGAGCGAGGCGAAGTAGCACCGTATCGCTTCATCGTTCGAGAACATCTGCTGGTACGCGATGCCCATCATGTTCCAGACTGTGGGGGAGTCATGCGGAGCCTTTTTATAGGCGTCGATTGCAGCCTGAAACTTCTTCTCCGCAAGGAGCCTGTCGCCGGTCTCCTCGGGAGTTTCCGGGGCATTCGCCGCGGCGGCCGGATGCTGGGCCTCGGGCAGCGATGCCGGCGACGCGGCCGGCTGTTGGGACGGCGCCGTGGAAACCGAAGAAGCGCCGGCGGACTGCGCGAGAAAGAGTTGAGACGCGGTGACGAGGACGGCGAGTACAGCGGTCGCCGGTAGCAACCGGCGTTCATCGATCCTGCTCATGTTACCTCCCGTTCTGGAGGCTGAGACCATGCGGGCGCCTCAACGCTCCGCCTGTTCACCGGCATTCAGTCTCCGGGGATTTACTTCAATGCGGGAGGACAGGCATAGGAATCACAGTGGACCGGCTGAGTGGCATGCGCAATAACCATTTCGCCTGGATTTCGCATGACCACTTCCAGCGGATCAAAGTTACTTCCCCAGGGACCGCCAACCACTCGGGTTCGTTATTCGCCGGCTTGGACTCGGATGGGAACTCAAGCAAAAAAATGCGGTGGGTTGCGGAAGACCTGACCCACCGCGTAGAACTGCAAGACCATTTCGAAAGAAGACCATCATTCTGCGGGTCGTTCACAGTTTTCGATGGAATCAAGTCGCCTATTCAAAATATCTCAGGAGAAGTGGTTAGAGAACATAACCATTTTGTACCTTTTGCAGCTAGCCACTATACTGGATCGATGAGCAGCCGTTCCATCGGTATTTCACCCATTATTGAGATCAATCGCGAAGCGACGGCTCCTTTGCACAAGCAAATCTACGACGCGTATCGTGCAAGGATCCTGCGTGGCGATCTTCGACCGGGACAACAGATTCCATCGAGCCGCGACTTTGCATCCGATATCCAGGTGTCCCGCTTCCCGGTTTTGCATGCATACGCTCAGCTTCTGGCCGAGGGGTATTTTGAGACTCGCGTGGGCGCCGGGACCTTTGTGTCGGGTTCATTGCCGGAACAGTTGTTGTCGGTTGAGCGGCAAAAGAGCCCTTCCACGCAGATTCGATCAGGTCCTCGTCCAGTAGCGCACCGTTCGCTTCTCTATCCCCCGGCGCTGGGCTCACCCAAACTGCACGGCTGGGGCGCCTTTGGCGTGCATCAACCGGCGTTTGACCAGTTCCCTTTTCAGATCTGGTCGAATCTCGTGGCCCAGCACAGCCGGAACCCCAGCGCGAAGGCGATCCACTACGTGAACCCGCTTGGTTCGCAGCAGTTTCGCGAGACGATCTGCTCCTATCTGCGCACCGCGCGCGGCGTGAACTGCGAAGCCAATCAGGTGATGGTGGTTTCCGGCTCTCAACAAGCGCTGGACATCACTGCTCGCGTACTGTTCGACCCAGGCAGCAGAGTGCTGGTGGAAGAGCCGGGATATGTGCTGGGGCGAACGGTACTGGCCGCGGCGGGCTGTCATCTTGTGCCGGTTCCGGTGGACAACGAAGGGATGGTCATTGAAGAAGTGGTCCGGCGGAAGCAAAAGGCACGGGCGGCGTTTGTTACTCCGTCGCATCAGTTCCCGCTGGGGTCGACGATGAGCGCATCGCGCCGGCTGCATCTGCTGAACTGGGCGCAAGGCACGGGAAGCTGGGTTATTGAAGACGACTACGACAGCGAGTTTCGCTTCGAGAGCCGGCCTGTTGCTTCGTTGCAGGGGCTGGACGTGAACGCGCGCGTCATTTACATCGGAACATTCAGCAAGGTTTTGTTTCCTTCATTGCGCATCGGCTATATTGTCATTCCGACCGACCTGGTGGAGCGGTTTATCGCGGTACGCATCGCCATGGACATCTTCCCTCCGTACCTATACCAGGAGGTCCTGACAGACTTCATGAACCAGGGGCATTTTGGGCGGCATATTCGAAAGATGCGGCAGCTTTATGGTGAACGAAGGACAGTGCTTATCGAGAGCATTCGGGAAGAGTTCGGAGATGCGCTGGAGGTGCATGGGACAGAGGCGGGAATGCACCTGGCGGTCACGATGAAAAACGGTATCAGCGATCGAACGATTGCGGCAAGAGCGGCTGCGGAAAGGCTGTGGTTGTGGCCGCTTTCGCCGTCTTATTTGGGCAAGGCACCTCGCCAGGGATTTGTGCTGGGATTTGGAAGCGTAGCGGCGAACCAGATACCGCGGTCCGTCCGCAAATTAAGGACCATCATTGGCGAATAATGCGACCGGTCCTCGCGGCCTAAAAGGATTAGGCCAGCTTCCTCGGTGCGCATGGTTGCCCGTACACTATGATTTTGGCAATTGGCGCCGCTCCGTTGACTTTGCAAGATTTATTTCGATACCACAACAATATCCACGACCGACGTCCTCGGGCTGGGCTAAAATGGCTACGAAGCTGAAAAAACGCAGGTATTTCTTCGTCTGCCAGTTCCGATCTGGAAATGGTTGCGTGCATCCGTAACGCGACCTGGAGGTGATGTATGCGGCCAGAACAATGGGAAACCTTCAAGCGCGCTGCGCGTCGCGAGAAGATGGACAAAATTCCAATGGCGCTGATCGTCGATAGCCCATGGATTCCCGGGTACCTGGGGATCAAGCACCTCGACTATTTTCTGGATCCCGAACTTTGGTTTCAATCCAACTTGAAGATCATGCGCGAGTTCCCGGATATCACCTTCATCCCCTCCTGGTGGATGGAGTACGGGATGGCGGCCGAGCCCTCGGTGCTGGGCGCCAAGATCAAATTCTGGCAGGACAACACGCCCAGCGAATACCAGACCCTCAGGCGNNCTCGAGGATATCGACAGCTTTCCCGACTACGAAGTGGAGGCTGACGGTTTTGCCGGCCTGACCTTGCACCGCATCGGCATGGCCAAGCAGCGCATTCTGGACGCCGGCTACATCCTTCCCATGGTCACCTCACGCGGGCCGCTTTGCACGGCGGGGTTTGTTCGCGGCACGACGGAATTCATGATCGACCTGGTGGAGGATCCCAAGGGCGCGCACAAGTTGATTGACTTGTGCACACGCATGATCATCGACTGGCTCAAAGCGCAGCAGAAGGTGATGGGCGACGGAGTCGAGAGCATTTTCATCCTCGACGATATCGTGGGTTTCATCAACGAGGAGCATTACCTCGAGTTTGCGCATCCATACCTGAAGCGCATTTGCGATGCCTTTCCCAATGACTGGGTCAAGGTGTACCACAATGACGCCGAAGTCGATGCTTGTCTCGACCACCTGCCGGATGCGGGATTCAATGTGCTCAACTGGGGCAAGCAGAAACACATCACTGAAGTGAAGCGGCGCGTGGGCGACCGCATGTGCCTGATGGGCAACGTCAATCCGCTGGAGATTGGAGTGCGCGGAACGCCGGAAGAAGTGAAGGACGAGACCCTTGAAGTCCTGGAAGGTTCGGGTGGCGAGGGGATCATTCTTTCCGTAGGCGGCGGCACCAGCCCGGGAATGCCGCGCGAGAATATCCTGGCCATGCTTGAGGCTCTGCAAGAATTCAATGA
>PMWR01000151.1 GCA_003166055.1 Acidobacteriaceae bacterium | reverse complement strand
GGGAGCGAGTTCGGGATGAGCTGACGAAGATGCTGACGGAGGGCCGCGCGCGGCGGGCGTTTGAGCTGCTGGATGTGACAGGGCTACTGACCGAAGTGTTGCCCGAAGTGGCGCGGATGAAGGGCGTGGAACAGCCGGCGCAGTACCATCCGGAGGGAGATGTTTGGGTGCATACGCTGGGGCTGCTAGGGCAATTGGAGGAGGGGTGTTCGGCGACGCTGGCGTGGGGCGCGCTGTTGCACGATGTAGGCAAGCCGCCGACGTTTCGCAGGGCGCCGGATCGGATTCGGTTTGACGGACATGTGGATGTGGGCGTGGCCATGGGGGCGGAGATTCTGCGGCGATTCAGGTTTTCGAATGAGGAGACGCGGCAGATTNNGGAACCTGGAGCACTGGGAGTTTGTTCGGGAACGGTTCGAGGCGATGCCGGCGGAGACGGTGCGGCCGAGGCCGCTGATTACCGGGCGGGAGCTGATTGCGGCGGGCTACGCGCCGGGAGCGGGGTTCAAGGAGATGCTGCGGGCGGTGGAGGATGCGCAACTGGAGGGAATCATTGCGACTCCGGAAGAGGCGTTGCGGATGGTGCGGGAGCGATTTCCAATTGATGGAGGCGGAGGGCAAGTGAATGAGTGAACGAGTGAGTTAGTGAATTAGTGAAGGAGTGAATGGTGTGGCGCGGGTGCATAAACAGAGGTTGGAGCTGATTGCTTGCCTCAGAAGTTCGCTCCTGACCAGGAACTCGCCAAGATTCATATTGGATGGACAAACTGGCTGCCGAGGCGCACTATCAAAAAATCATTCATTTCCTGCTCAAACGCTACCCTCCCAGCACACGAGGTCATCGATGAAAGAGATTACTCTTCGGCTTGCGGCCACCACTGCCGCGATCTGGCTGCCTGCGGTTGTCTGCACGATGCCCGCCACGGTAGTATCTCAACAAAAAACGGCTGCGCCCTTTCATTGCGAGAAGCGCACTGTGGCTTCAGAGCCGCCTCGCGCGTTGCTGCCGGAACGCCGCCTACTCGGCGGTAAGACGCAGAAGCTTGAGCCGGCGCGCAGACTGGAGCCGGTTTGTCCCGCCGGTGAAGTCGCGGTAGGAAACCCGCACAGTGAGGGATATTTTCACAAGGGCAACCCCATGCTCAGCTCGTACGCCGCACCTGGACCGGAGCATGCTTTGCCGGGGAAATTTGTGAACAGCAATCTGATGCTTCCGTTTGACCAGGTGTACTGGAAGAGAGACAGCACCCCGACGCGTCCGGTGCCGAAGGCAGTGAAGGGCTCGGGAGATCCGCCATGCAACGGGATTGCATGGTATGGGGCGTGCTACTTCTACGCGAGTGCGGGCGAGAACATAGTTGCTGACGGCGGTGGTATGACGCTTCAGATTGAAAAGCCCGTTGTAGACGACAGCGGCGGTGGCGGACATTCGATTGGAGAGATTGCAGTCGATGGCTTCGGCAACCCGGGCGCCGGACTCAACGATGTCGAAATCGGTTTCAGTGTCGCCCCCGACCAGTGGGGTGACAACGATCCGCATCTCTTCGTTTATCACTGGAACAATGGCAATGAAACCTGCTACGACTTCTGCAACTGGTTTCCGCTCAGCAACACCTACTACGCGGGCATGGATCTATCTTCCCTGGTTGGCCAGCAGGTCTACGTCGGCTGGGTTTACTACAAGGGCGCTTGGTGGGCCTGGTTCAACGATCAGTGGCTGGGCTTCATTCCGGACTCAGCGTGGGACATCCCATTCACGCAGGCTTTCAACATCCAATGGTACGGCGAGGTCGCCTCGAACAATGGCATTCCGCCACAGACGCAAATGGGCGACGGCCTGCTGCCAACATTCGCAACGGCCGCAGCCATGTCCACTCTATGCGACGTGGATTCGAAGGCCTGGGTCTGCACCGTCCGCGACCTGCAAGGCGCTGGAGCCACGCAGGTGAACTATTACAACATCGTCAACCATTCAAGCTTTGGCGCGGTTCGCTACGGCGGTCCAATCGCTATCGAAGGCATCCTCAACCCTTAGGCTCCTGTCTTTGAAGTTCCTTGTAGAACGCGCGAAAGAACAAAAGCAGATTCTTCGACTCACCACCCCCGAACTGAAAAACGTTCGGGGCCCCGTTCGCTCAGAATGACAGCCTCTGTTTTGTTATGAACTTTAGAGACAGGACACTAAGCTCGTTGTGCCACTTTGTTTTCGAGTGTGCCGATTGGGTCGATGGTGATTCGAATCTGGTCTCCGATTGCAAGGGTGAAGCTATCCGGGGGAACGACGCCAGTGCCCGTCATCAGGAACGCGCCATTGGGAAAGCTGTTGTCCCGGAACAGGTATTCAACCAGAGTGGTGGGATCGCGCTTCAGCTCGGCCAGTGTTGTGGCGCCCGAAAACTCGGTGTGGCCGTCGCGGAGTATCTCCAGGCGAATGGGTGTGGAGGTTGAGAGCGGTTCATTCGCGATGAGTATGCAGGGGCCCAAGGCGCAACTGCGGTCATAGACCTTTGCCTGGGGGAGATAGAGAGGATTTTCGCCCTCGATGTCGCGCGAACTCATGTCGTTTCCGACGGTGTAGCCGATGATTTGGCCGCGATGGTTGATGAGCAGGGTGAGTTCCGGCTCGGGCACTGACCACGAAGCGTCTTTGCGGATGCGGACGTCTTCCAAGGGGCCGGCTACGCGGTGTGGCGTGGACTTGAAGAACAGCTCGGGGCGCTCGGCGGAATAGACGCGATCGTAGAAGTCGCCTCCACCGGCAGTTTTGGACTCTTCCATGCGCGCGCTGCGGCTGCGGTAGTAGGTGACGCCGGCGGCCCACACTTCCTGACTGCCAATTGGAGCCTGGATCGTCGCCGGCGAAAAACCTTCCGCAGGTTCGCCCTTCGTGACGATGGTGAGAAGAAACGCATGCAGATTGTCGTGCGTCACTAGCGCATCCCAGGAAGTTGAGGGAACGCGATAATAACTGGCGGCTTCTTCTACGTAGAATCCACTGGTGGTGCAATAGAGCTTCACGGCTGCTCCTTTAATGCTTACTGCGTTTAACGTTCACTGCTTAAGTTTCGAAACGATCATGTCGACATCGTAGACACAGCCTGCCCAGACGCCTCCACTGGCATTGACCAGTGCGGCCCAGAGACGGGTGTCGTCTGGTAGTTGAGGATGCGGTTGCAAGTCAGGGCGCGGCTCGCGAAGTGCCAGGCGGCGCGAGCCTTCCGCAGCGCCGAAGGTCTCGTTCGCATCTCCCACGAGATGAACGGAACCGGCCAGCGATTCGCGATCGATGGTGATCTCGATTTGATCGCCGTCCTGAACCTTGCCGATGGGGCCGCCGGCGAGAGCTTCTGGAGAGATGTGGCCGATGCAGGCCCCGGTTGAGACGCCGCTGAAACGGGCATC
>PMWR01000654.1 GCA_003166055.1 Acidobacteriaceae bacterium | reverse complement strand
GGCCTGTCCCGGCCGATACTTGTAGCTGTTCTCAGTATGGATGCTCTCACCCGCGGCGAAATCCACCTCCAGGTCCAGCCCTTCCAGCCGCACCGATTGGGCGATCCGGCTTTCAAGATGCATCTCAATCCGCGATTCCGCCGGGTTCCAAATCGCCCGGTGCGCAAAGGCTTCCAGATCGAAGTTCGCCCCGAGTTCGCGATTCAGGCGCGCCAGCAGGTTCAGGTTGAAGGCCGCCGTCACTCCCGCAAAATCGTCATAAGCCGCCAGCAGCGTCGCCTCATCTTTCACCAAGTCGACACCCAAAAGCAGACCGTCGCCCGGCTGGAGTTCCGCGCAAACCCGTTCCAGCAACTCCGCCGCTTCCCATGGCTCAAAGTTGCCGATGCTCGATCCGATATACAGCACCAGGCGCCGCTCTCCGGTTGGCTCCAATCCCAGCCCATGCGTATAGTCCGCAACCCTGGGCGCGACCGTCACCCCGCCAAACTCCCTTTCGATGCGCTCCCGTGCCACCTCCAGAGCGCTGGCTGAAACATCCACCGGCTCGTAGACCAGGGTTCGCTGGCGCGCAACCGCGGCCGCCAGCAGCAGACGCGTCTTGTCTGCCGAGCCCGCGCCCAGTTCGGTAATCCGCAGCGGAATTGATTCGGCCCCGCCCGTCGCATCGACGAAGGATTCTGCGGCGCGAGCGATCATCCGCTCCGCATGGGCGGCAAAAATCGCCCGTTCCGTCCTCGTCAGGTAGTACTCCGGCCGCTCGGTAATCTCATCGAAGAGTCGCGAGCCCGCTTCGTCGTAAAACAACCACGGCGGCAGCCGTTTGGGCAGCGCCGTAAGCCCCTCCCAGACCGCCGAAGCGACCCGTTCCTGAACTAATTGTGAGTTGGTGACAGGTGAGGCGATCGTTGTCATGCGCTCATTTGGATGCAGCCCTTTCCGTGAAGGTTTCTACGATGCCAGACGAATCCCTGAAAACTGCCAGCGTGTCTCAGGAGCGAAGAAATTCCGGTAGCTCGCCCGGATGTGTGCCGCTGGCGTAATGCACGAACCGCCCCTGAGAACCATCTGCCCGCTCATGAACTTGCCGTTGTATTCTCCCAGAGACCCCGCAACGGGCCGATACCGCGGATACCCCAGGTAAGCGCTGGCCGTCCACTCCCAGCAATCCCCATACAACTGCGCTGGCCCATTTCCCTCATACACTGCCGCTCCGGGCATCAACCGTCCTGAATCCAACAGGTTTCCGTCCGTCGGCAACTCTTCGGCCACCGTCTCCCACTCAAACTCGGTCGCCAGCCGTCGCCCGGCCCACCGGGCGTACGCGTCGGCCTCAAAGTAGCTCACGTGGCTTACCGGCACATTCTCCATGCGCTTGAGCGGCTGCTCTCCGCGCAGAGTGAACAGGCTCCAGCCCCCACTCTCGCTGGTCCAGTAAAGCGGAGCGCGCCAACCGCTGCTCTTCACCAGCGCCCAGCCCGCCGACAGCCAGAACTCCGGCCGCCGGTAGCCGCCATCCTCTATAAACGCGGCATACTCACCGCACGTAACCAGTCGCGTGGCCAGCGCAAACGGCTCGAGCCAAACGCGGTTGCGCGGCGTCTCATTATCGAAGCAGAACCCTTCGCCGTCGTGCCCAACTTCGCGGAGTCCGCCGGCAACCTCATGAAATTTGATGGGGTGCCCAACAGCTGGGTGCCCCAGATCCCGCTTTTGGGACCTGGGAATCGCAGATCCTGCTTCCATATACGCCGGACGGAGCGGGTTGGTAAAGAACGCGTGGAGAATATCCGTCAACAGTAGCTCCTGGTGCTGCTCTTCGTGGTTCACTCCCAGCTCGATCAGCTTCAGGGCATCGAGCTCGGGACCGCCTTCGAGCAGGCGTTCAACGCCCGCGTCCACATGCTCGCGGTAGCGAACAACATCCTGCAGACCGGGCCGCGAAAACGAGGACCGCAGCCGCTTCTCGGGAAACTTTGCAAACGTCTCGTAATAGCTGTTGAACAGCCATTGAAAGTCCGGGTTGAACACACGATAGCCGGGAAGGAACTCCCGTAGAATGAATGACTCGAAGAACCATCCAGTGTGGGCCAGATGCCACTTGGCCGGGGAGGCCTCCGGCGTCGACTGCACCATCATGTCCTCGGGCGTCAACGGCTCGCAAAGGGCCAGCGTTCGCCGCCGCGTCGCCCGAAATCGGTCGATGATCTGCGCGCCTTCGGTACATCGGGAGGAAGCGGATTGCGGGATTGTGCTCATTTTTCGTCCTCCGCACTGGCAAGAGTGTACCTTGAAACCCTTCGCCGCAGACCCCTTTTGCAGGCCTTGCAGCTAGATATCTGCGAGAACCGCTCCTGTTGTGGTCGATTTTGCTTGCCCGTCGGCTCTCCTTTGGTGATTTAATTCCCCTGGATGATCAAAATGATGCATTTTGCTTAAATTGGGTGCATCATAGTGTCCAATACAGCGGATTCCTTCGACAGGAGGGAATATGTGCAGGTTCAATCCATGCCGCGGACTGCCGGCTCCGATCGCTTTTGTAGCTCTCGCAGCCCTCTCGGTCACAACCCAGGCGCTTGCCGCCTCTTCATTTCAGTCGCCTCCACAAACCGCGCCCGCAAGCCCACTAACCCAAGCACAGAACGCTCCGCCTCAATTTCAGCCCACGCCAGAGGATATCGGCGACTCGATGATCGCGCACCAGCGCTACCAGGCCGCCATTGAAGCCTACAAGAAGGCGCCGCGCAACTCGCCCGACGTGTGGAACAAGATGGGCATCGCGTATCAGATGATGTTCAACCTGCAGGAAGCGTCACACTGTTACCAGATGTCGCTCAAGCTCGACCCGAAGAGCGCCCATGTCCTGAACAATCTGGGCACGGTGTTCGACTCCCAGAAGGACTATGGCGCCGCCGAGCGTCTTTACCGCAAGGCCCTTAAGTACGACCCCAAGTCTGCCCTAATTTACAAGAACCTCGGCACGACGCTGCTAACCCAGCGCAAATACAGGAAGGGCTGGGAGTTCTACCAGGCCGCATTGGCGCTTGACCCGCAGATCTTTGAGAACAACTCCAACCCCAGGGTTGAGAACCCGGCCTCCGCGCAGGAGCGTGGCGCGCTGAACTACTACATGGCCAGAGGCTGTGCGCGCGCGGGCCAGAACGCATGCGCAATCGAGTACCTGCGAATGGCTCTCAACGAGGGCTTCACCAGCCCGCAGAAGATTGTTGCTGACAACAACTTCGCAATCCTGCGTGGAGTGCCGGCCTTTGAACAGCTTCTGGCATCGCAACACGCTCAGTAGCGGCACTCCGCGTCGTCTTCCGCAAGCTTTCAAACGTCTATCTCCATGGGCCTGCCCATGCAGGCTCTGTCTTGTCCGTGGAGTCCGCCATGAGAGTTCATTTGCTGTCTGCCTCTGTTCTTGCACTCACGCTCACTGCTGCCGCTTCCGCACAGGAGGCGCCTGCGACATCTCCTGGCCGCCAGTCTCCAATCCAGTCTGGAGGTCAGGGGCAAGGCGGTCGTGGAGGCCGAGGAGGCTGGGGTGGCGGCATGTTGGGCGGCGGTCGCGGCCTCATGGGGACCGTGACGGCGGTCGCGGCTGACCACTACACGATCAAGACCGATACCGGCGAGACCTACACCATTTACTACAGCGTGAACACGCGCATCCTGAAGCAGGTTGCGGGAACTTGGCAACGCGCTCAAGGTGAAGGTGGAGAACGAACCCCTCCGCAGACAATCAAGTCGACGGACATCAAGGTCGGCGACGCAATTGCCGCCATGGGCGAGACCGATCCCGCGGCCAAATCCGTCGGTGCAGTCACCGTCATTCAGATCGACCCAGAGCGCGCAAAGCAGATGCGCGAGATGCAGGCCAACTACGGGAAGACCTGGCTGGCGGGCAAAGTCACCGCCATCGACGGCGTCAAGGTGACCATCCTGGGCATGAACGACAACACTGCGCATAGCTTCGTAGCCGACGAGAACACCACGTTTCGCAAGCGGCGCGAACCGATTACGCTGGGCGATATCCAGGTCGGCGACGCCGTGCGCGTGGAAGGCGCAGTGAAGGATGGAGCCTTTCTGGCGACAACGGTGAACGCGATGACGATTCCGGCGGAAGGAAGCGTCCCGCGCAACGCCCAGCCGCAGTAACCGGCTATCCGCGACGGGGGCGGACGGCCTCTTTGGCTTCGCTCGGACCGGTGGCCGGCACTTCCGGAACGTCTGCCTTGATCGCGCCGATGTTCAGCTTCTTCCTCAGTTCCGCATCCATTTTGGCGAAGATGTCCTTGTTTTCCTTGAGGAAGGTGCGGGTGTTTTCGCGTCCCTGGCCAATCCTCTCGCCGGCATAACTGTACCAGGCACCCGACTTCTCGACGATGTTGTTGGCCACGGCCAGATCGAGCACGTCGCCTTCCCTGCTGATGCCCTCGCCGTAGAGAATGTCGAACTCGGCTTCGCGGAAGGGCGCGGCGACCTTGTTCTTGACGATCTTTACCTTGGTGCGATTGCCGGTGACCGCGTCGCCCTCTTTGATGGCCGCAATGCGGCGAATGTCCACGCGGACCGAGGAGTAGAACTTGAGCGCGCGGCCGCCGGTCGTAGTTTCCGGGTTGCCGAACATGACNNGCGCCGGAACGGATGAGGGCTTCAGTGATTTCGAGGGCCTGTTCGCCGCTATCCGGTTGAGAAACCAGCAGGTTGTCCACGTCCACGCCCAGCTTCTTGGCGTAGCCTGGGTCAAGCGCATGCTCGGCGTCGACAAAGGCAGCCAGGCCACCCAGCCGTTGCGCCTCTGCAATCACCTGCAAGGTGATGGTTGTCTTGCCGGAGGACTCGGGGCCAAATATCTCCGTGACGCGGCCGCGCGGGATTCCACCGACGCCGAGAGCTGCGTCAAAGCTGATGGATCCGGTGGAGATGACGGCAATGGGGAGAAGAGCCTCCTTGGATCCGAGGCGCACGATGGAGCCTTTGCCAAACTGCTTTTCAATCTGTGCGAGTGCTAGTTCTACGGCTTTGGCGCGGTCGTCGGCGATGGCCATTGGGAGAGCTCCTTCGGAATGCTCACAAAATGCGGGTTTTCCTCGGTTTCTCAGCAGGAAATACGCGGCGAGCTAAATAGGTTTCGAAGGGATTGTAGCAGGATGAGACAACCATTGACACAAGAAAATGGCGAAGAAACGGAGAAAGTTGAGTGATGCCCGGTACAGGTCTGATTCGGGGGTGGTTGGGTGCCTAGAGGGTGTAGGCACCGATGCGGGTTTCGCGGCTGGTGAGGGAGTCGCAGGAGCGGTCGAGAGATTCGTAATCGGCGTCGCGGTCTTTGCGGAAGGCGCGGAATGCTTCTTCGCTGGCCCAGCGGTCGATGGTGAGGTAGGAGCCGGGGATGTAGGCATCGCGGAGGAGCTCGGTGCCGCGGTAGTCGGGCGAGGAGCGGAAGAGTTGCGCCCAGGCGCCCTCAGAGCCATAGGCGGCCTCAAAGGCGGCGATCTTTTCCTCGGCAATCTCGAACTGCCAGACGACGACGAACATGGGTGGCTCCGGTGCTGGCTCTTATGTTATCGCAGGGGGCAGTGGGGGCGTGAGTGAGTGAAGGAGTGGACGGCCGGTGGTGGGCTGGACGCCCCGGCCTATACCTGAGACGGATACCCCCTGCCCCCCATCCCTGAAAATAAGCGGCCNNATTTTCATCGGATTAGGGCTGGGTTGCGCTGTATCTGTGGCAAACAAAGGAGTTATTTGCAGATATAATAAAACAAAGGAGTTACAGCGCCAGTGAACAGTGCGACGTGGATAGCGTCCGGCTCGCGGCTTTTCGATGACTGCTATCCCGGAGGGGTGCCCAGGCACTCAATCGCTGCTCTATTAACTATTATCTACAAACCCGCGAATTAATCGGCAAACAAATGGGAATTATTTTGGATAGGGCGCAAGAAATCTATTACGCAAAGCCGGCTTTCGCGGGAGTGAAACGGCTGTCGGACGGCAATCAAGCGTGAGGGGTTTGGCCTATGGGTCACGGTAATCGCGGCGGTTGACTTCGCGGATGGCATCTTCGTGTCCTTGCTCCGCGGCCATGCGGGTCCAGTATCGATACTGCGTGTAGTCGTGCTCGACGCCGAGGCCCACATCGTAGAGGTGACCAAGCTGGAATTGAGCCCTGGCAGAGCCTTGCTCCGCAGCGCGGCGATACCATAGCGCGGCCTGGGTATAGCTGCGCGGTAGCCCCAAGCCAAGGTAGTAAAGGTCTGCGAGCCGTTGCTGGGCGTCCGCAAAGCCTTGCGATGCCGCCAGCCGATACCAGTGCGCAGCTTCGGCTTCGCTTGGGGCGACTCCTTCACCTTTTTGAACCATGAGTCCGAGGTTGTACTGTGCCCAGGCCAGTTCCCCGTCCGCGGCCCGCTGGCACCATTCAAACGCGCCGGCCAGGTCGCCCGCGCTATAACACCTGAAGCTCAAATTGGCTTGCGCATACAGGTGGCCCTGCTCCGCGGCCATGCGTTCCCAGCGTGCAGCCTGCGCGCCGTCTTTGGGCACCCCTTTGCATGCGTCATACATGGTGCTCAGAATGTACTGCGATTCAGCGTGACCCTGGGCGGCAGCCTGGTTGAAGCTTGCAGCTGCTTCTGAGAATCGGCCGGCGTTGTATGCGGCCACGGCCCTCTGGTAGTCGGAGTTTGAAGATGAATTTGCGGCGTCGCGCCGGCCACGCGCGAAGATGCTGGAGCGAACGGAGTGGAGCGCCAAAGCGCCGCCGGAAGGGATATGCTGCAGTCCGGATTGAGCTTTACCTTCCAAGGGCACTGACCTGTCGTTCGACAAACTCCAACCGGTACTGAGCGTCGGCGATGCGCTCGCGCAGGCCGGCTGCGAGTTCGGCCAGCAGATCGCGGTCTTCGTGCGCAGCGGCTTCGGCGCCGGTATACAGTTGGCCAATCTCGCTTTGAAGCAGCGTCTGCTGTTCGCCATCGAGCCGGGCAATGTCTCGCACGGCATGTTGAATCTGCCGGGCAAGACGAAGGAGGGTGACGCCGTCTCCCTCATCGGACCCTGAGGCGTTGACCTCGAGATGGTCGTCGAGCAACCGCTGCAAAGTCTCCGCGTCGCCGCAGTTGTACGCATGGTTGGCGCGCGTCATCAGCAAGGTAAAGTGCTTTTGTTCCGCGTCGTCACTGGCAAAGTCAGGGTGAATGCGCCTTGCGACTTCGCGAAACAGCGTCTTGAGACTCGGCGACGGGTCAAACTCAACGGGCTCCTGGTCGGCGCCAAATGCGGCTTCGTGGGTTTCCTGCGCTCTCTGCCGCGCTTCCTGCGCACGCCGGCGCGCGGAGTCGGAGTCGTACAGATCGACTTCACGCTCGGTAATACGTGCCGCAATCTCGTCCAGCTCCGCATAAAGAACGCCGACACGCTGGAGATAGCGCCCTTCAAATGCCTTCAACTGAGCGCGAATCTGTGCAATGTCGGCTTCGCGCTCGGCAAGCGCGGCGCGGACGGCAGCCAGCCGCTCGCGCTTTTCGGCGAGACCTGCGGCGTTGGGACCGGGCTGAAGGATAATTTCGGCTGGCATAAGCCTCGTGACCGGGCAGCCTTTAGTTTAAACCGGCCAGGGATTTTGCCGGAGATTGTTCTGGGTTCAATCGCGGCTTTGAACCTGATCATTACGACGCCGTCCGCAGTCCCTCGTTTTAGTTTGGAAAGGACTGAGAGATCGGGCCACCCGCCTCAGAGGGCGATGCGGGTTTCGATGGCGTCGTAGTCGGCGCGGACGCCTTTTGCGCTGGCCTCAAGCAGGCCGGCGCTGGCCAGGGCCTTTACATCGGCATGGACATTGCTGTAATCGCGGCTGAGCGCCTTGGCCAGCGCCCGCACACTGGGGACATGGTTGCGGCGGACGTAGCGCAACAGCTCCATACGCTTGCCGGTGAGGACGCGCGCGAGGGCATCCCAGCTTTCAAAGGACAGATGGCGCTCGTGGAAGGTGTCGCCGCGCTCGGCTCGATGCCAGGCATCAACGAACCGCCTTGACGCATCGTCCTCCATCTTGTCCTCCATGTTTCCGTCGACAGTGAATTTCACATTGCTCATTTTGTCCCTCGCAATCTGCGCACATCGGCCCAGAAATCAGCGATCAGTTGTTCGACGGTGCTGAACACGTAAGCCGTCTCGACTCCCTGAAAATGCCGATGATCGCCCTTGCCGCGCTCGTTATCGTACCCAACCTCCCGAGCGCCTTCGCGGCCGTAAAACAGCGAATATTTCAGGCCGTGAGTCGTCGGCGGAACGGGCTATGGAACGCGCCATAAAGTCATCTCCACGATTCCACCATCGTCGTAGTCGATGCGCTGGTGAAAGAGCAGATCGGCCTCCATTGCGCGCCCATGATGGCATTATAGACCATAT
>PMWR01000650.1 GCA_003166055.1 Acidobacteriaceae bacterium | reverse complement strand
ATCATGAGCGAGCAGGCCAAGGACGATGCGGTGACCAGCCTGCAGGCTGATAAAGCCGCCGTCGACGCCGCGAAGGAAAACGTGGCCGCCGCGGAAGCGTCGCTGCGCCAGGCCCGTGCGCACGAGCTGCTCACGGCGGTCGCCGCACGCACCGTGGATTCGACGCGCGGCGAAGTGGAGAACGCGCGGGCGCTGGCGGAACAGGCGAAGGTGGAGCTTGGATACTCGCAGGTGTTTGCGCCGGTGGGCGGCAAGATCAATGTGCGCGCGGCGCGGCAGGGCGAAGTGGTGGCCACCGGCGCAACCATCGTCACCATCATGGACCTTACACAAACGTGGATCTATGCGCCGCTGCCTGAAACCCAGGCCGATGCGGTGCAACTAGGCGACTCATTGCGGGTGGTGATGCCCTCTGGCGCGACGATTCAGGGCAAGGTGATCTCAAAATCGGCTGAGGCGGATTTCGCCACGCAGCGAGATGTGAACAGCCGCAAGCGCGATATCAGAACTGTTCAATTGAAGCTGCTGATCGACAATCCCGGCGAAGAGTTTGTTCCGGGGATGACGGCCGAGGTGTACGTACCCAAAGCGAAGCTGGTGAAACAGTGAGCGAGCCAAACAAGATTGGCGCAACACAGAGCGGTCCGACAGAGGGCGGGCCGGCGATCAACGGCGCCTTAGGGCCGCCGGCGGGTGTGCCGATCGCTATTGCCGTCGAGAACATCGTGAAGCGGTACGGGACGTTTGAAGCCGTGAAGGGCGTGAGCTTCTCGGTGGCGGATGGCGAGATTTTCGGTCTTCTCGGTCCGAACGGCGCAGGGAAGAGCACGCTGATCCGCATGATGACTACGCTCATCCCGATCACCGGCGGCAAGGCAATTGTTGCGGGACACGATGTGCAAAAGGAAGCGGACGCGGTGCGCAATATCATTGGCGTGATTCCGCAGGCACTGACCAGCGACCAGGACCTTACGGTCGAAGAAAACCTCAGCATTTACGCGAAGCTCTACAGCGTTCCCAAGGCGCGGCGCGAAAAGAATATTCAGGAAGTGCTGGAGGCCGTCGACCTGGTGAAATGGCGTGGGGCGCAGACGAAGACACTCTCTGGCGGAATGCGGCGGCGGCTGGAGATTGCACGGGGGCTGGTTCACAACCCGCGCATTTTCTTTCTTGACGAGCCGACGACTGGGCTCGATCCCGTCTCGCGCATTGCTGTGTGGGAGATGCTGGACCACCTGAGAAAGACGCGCAACCTCACCATGCTCATCACGACTCATTACATGGAGGAGGCGGACAAATTGTGCGACCGCATCGCGATTGTCGATCACGGCACTCTCGTGGCGCTGGGCACGCCGATCCAGCTCAAGCAGAGTGTGCCGGGCGCGAATGTGGTTGAAGTGCACTTCGACCGCGAATCCGCGGAGTGGAAAGCGCGGCTCGAAAGGCTGGACGGAGTTACAAGCGTTCAGGCGGAGTCGGCTGGGTTCTATCGCGTGCTAACTTCGTCCGGCTCAAGAACCACAATGGAGTTAGTTGAGTTAGCGGCGTCGCTGGGCGAAACGCTAACTTCTCTAAGTGTGCAGAACACCACGCTGGACGATGTGTTTGTCCATTATACGGGTAGGCAATTGCGCGATGAGCAGGTTAAGGCACACGCCTTCATCATGCCAGATCGGCCGGGGATGCGACCATGAATCGAATGTTTGCCATTGTCGAGCGCGAGATGCGCAAGTTTTTCCGTTCGCCGATCCTCATGATCATGTCGATGATGCTGCCGCTGGTGCAGTTGATCATTCTGGGCAACGCATTTGGGGGGAAAATCACAGGCGCCCGCGTGGCCGTAGTCGATTACGATCATGGACCGGAATCGGTCAAGATCCGCGAGGCTTTCGCCGCGATCGCGGTCAATATCAGGACGTTCAGTACCATCGATTACAACGACGAGCGCCGGGCCCGGGAGGACGTGCGTACCGGAAAGATCGACGCCGCCGTCATCATTCCCGCGCAGTTTTCACGCCGTGTTTACTCGCAGGATGCTCCGCAACTAGGGCTGGTGGTCGACAACTCCGACCAGTTCACTTCGGGCTCACTTGAAGTCGAGATGCAATCGCTGGTCGATGCACTCAATGCGCCGGTTATTCAGCCGAAGATTGTCAATAACATCGCGCTTGAAATCGTCGAGCTTTACCCGTATGTGGCCTATATGAAATATCTGCTTGCCGGGTCCATCGCGCTGGCGATGTATATCTCGGTGATGATCGGCGGCGGGATGTTATATATCGACGACAAGGCGCGTGGTGTTCACGAGGGATATCTTGTAACTCCGATCACCAAGCTTGAGTTAGTCTTCGGACTGAACATTGCGGGAGCAATCAAGGCTGTGCTGGCGGGCATCGCCATCACGCTGATCGGCTCGCTGATGGCGGGATTGCCGGCCATCTTCAACCCTGTTGCGGACCTTGAGTTGCTGTGCATGATCGTGGTTACTTCCATCGCCTTCAACGGCATGATGTTTCTGATGATGGTACGTGTGGACGACCCGCTGGTGCCGCGCGCAATGTTCGGCGTTCTCAACACGCTCCTGTTTTTCCCATCGGGCGCCATCTATCCCATTGCCGCATTTCCACCGTGGCTGAGGGCGATCGCCATCGCCGATCCATTCACCTATGCGATTCATGGCTTCAAAGCTATCTTGTTGAAAGACGGTGGGTTCCAGGCCATTCAATACGACTTGCTGTTTCTGAGCGTCTTTGGCCTGGCGACGTTGCTGATCGCCACGCCGTTGTTTAAGCGGACGCTGTAAATGCAAAGAGATTTCCGGCCGGCAAGACGGATGTGTCGGAATGCAAACAGGCGGTCCATTCCTTGTGGGAGGATGGGCCGCCTCGCTGCTCTTGGAGAGAAAGAGGCAATTTGAGAGCGAAAGAGGACAGATTCTCATGTTGCCGCCGATTTATAATCCAATCTCGGAGGTATGTGTGTAAGCGTATTGTTTTATTGTTCTTAGGCCTTTATAATGCACTGGTTTAGGTGCACTTAGCTGATGTGCTAAAGGAGATTTCCACCTATTTATCTAGATTTCCGCGATATCCACAGCAATATCTTTTCAAAACATATTGACACTGCGAATCGCGGAAGAGCATAGTTACTTTCATTCCGGGTTGAAAAGTAAGTCCGGGCATCATCACTTCGTGAAGTTGGACGGACTTACCACTGGCCCCAGCAGGAAGCACTCAGTGTTAGAGACGGAGCAATCCGGAACTAACACCAGGCGCCAAGTGTGGAACGCGGAGCAATCCGCGGGAAGCATGGAACGCCGAGTACCGGGAACGGAAGGATCCGCAAGGAGAATTCAAGGAACGGTGCGGGCGCTAAGTGTCGAGCGAGGAGACGTCTGAGCGAGACAGTTAGTGCTAAGCGTTGAGCGCGGAGCAATCCGCAAGCAACGCAGGGCGGGAAGCAACGAGCACGGAGCGATCCGCAAGGAGAGAGCCGGGCGCGATGCGGAAGGCCAAGTGTCGAGCACGAAGCAATTCGTGCCTGGTGCGAGCGTTAAGCGATGCACCAGCGGAGCGATCCGCGGGCAGCGCGGGGCGGGAAGCGTCGAGCGAGGAGCAATCCGAGCGCGATGCGGAAGGCCAAGTGTCGAGCGCGAAGCAATTCGCGACCGGTGCGAGGAGCGCGGCGACGAGCGAGGAGCAATCCAACGCAGACGCCGAGGCAGAAAGTGCTGAGCACGGAGCGAACCGAAAGGAGCGAGCCGAGAACAGCACAGGGCGGGAAACACCGGGCAGGGAGCAATCCAGGTACGGTGCGGAAGGCCAAGTATCGAGCGCGGAGCAATCCGCGAATGGTGCGAAGCGCTGAAGTGTTGAGCACGGCGTACGCCGTGGGCAACACAGGCACTCGATGTCAACCACGGAGCAATCCGTGTATAGCATCGGGAGCAAGTGTCGAGCAGGGAGCAATTCCTGAACGGTGCAAAGTGCGAATGGTTGGGACCAGCAACTCGGGACGTAAGAAGCTATCAGTAACTGCGCCGCGCTTAGTCTTCTAAGTGCGGCTTGTTATTTGTGGGCCGGCTTCGCGGACATTTTAGAGATTGAGGCCGATAACCTAAGTGGAGTTCTTCCTCGCTTATATGCGGTTCCTTTAGCTGCGCTTGCGCATGCGCTCGCGGATCGGCTCGTTGTCGGCGTAGACGCGCCACTCGGCGACCTTGCCGTCTTCGACAAGGGCGCGGAAGACAGCGGGGGTCTTCCAGCGATTCTCCGGCTTGAGCTTGCCGTCGGGGGTATAGGTTCCCTCGGCGACGCCCAGCATGACGACGGCCGGGCCGTCGCCGTAGGTTTCCTCGACGGCAATCGAGTAGTCGGGGCACATCATAAAGTAGGCTGCCCAGCCAGCCTGCATCTGCTCGCGGCCTCGCGCTACGTTGCCCATTGAGTCGATGAAGGAATGCTGCTCGGTCATCAGCTCTGCGAGGGCATCGAGGTCGTGCCGGTTGATGGCGCGGACGAAGGCTTGTGCGATGGATGCGGGTGAATCGGTCATG
>PMWR01000159.1 GCA_003166055.1 Acidobacteriaceae bacterium | reverse complement strand
GGGTGCAGCGAACTCCAGCCGGCGTTTTTCCAGAATTGGCCCAGCCCCGAGCCGAAGTTCGAGTTCCAGGCCGTCGCGTTGATTCCCACCGCAAAGCCCAGAAGGATCAGCGCCGCCAGCGAAAGCGCCTTCGCCGAAGAGAAGACGTCCTGGATCAGCGATCCCAGCCGCACTCCAAAGATGTTCACGATCGCCAGGAAGAACACGATCGCAATGGCGGTAAGGTTGGCCGTGCTGACTCCAATTTCCATATTGCCCAGCACCATGGGCCCCACCCGGATCGGCGGCACATGCGCGATATCCCACAGCCAGTGAGTGGTTGAGACCGACGGGAAGAATACGCCCAGAAACTTGCCGAACGCCACGCACACCGCCGCGATGGTTCCCGTCTGGATCACCAGGAACAGCGTCCATCCGTACAAAAATCCCCATAGCGGCCCCAGCGACTCGCGCAGGTAAATATACTGGCCGCCGGCCTTGGGCATCATGGCAGCCAGCTCACCATAACTGAGCGCCCCAATCATGGTCAGGATGGCCGTGACCACCCACGCGCCCAGGAAGAGCGCCGGCGAGTTGGTGCCGCGGGCGATATCCGCATCCACAATAAAGATGCCGGACCCGATCATGGATCCGATGACCATGGCCGTCGAGCTGAACAGGCCAAGGCTCTGCACCATCTTCGGTGCGCTCGATGAAGGGTCTGACTTTAAGCTGGAAAGGTTTTCTGGGATCGTCACGTACTCAAAGTTTTAACGGATTTAAGCGAACTTGTCTTTAGTTTTCTTAAAGTGTCCAATTTTAGGAAACTTCTTCACAACCTGTCAGAAACTCGCGGCGTCCCGGAGGGACCGCAGGAAAATAGCCCCGGATGGAGCGAAGCGCAATCCGGGGAAAGCCAGCCAAGCGATTTAGCGCCCCGTAGGGTCGCTGCGAAAAGCTGGGAATTGGTCAGGGCCTTCGCTTCTCTGTGGAAATTGGTTGACGGGCAGACGCTTCGCTGGAGAGACAAGCGAGTGGCAGAGTCATAGATGTATCATGCAGTCGAATTGAAGTCATCGTTTGCATCGTATCGATATCACCGATCCACAGGTCACTTCTGAACAGATGGCACTTTTGGCAACGTCGCTTTCAGCCAACGACTCTTCCAGCTTGATCCATCTCCGAATTGCACTTGCGAAATCGCGAGTATGCCTCCGCGTGATCTGCAAATTACAATCGGTGACGCGTCCATACTTCGCGAATCACCCTCCGCGTATCCTGGCTTTAGTGGCGATTCCACGTCAAGCGTGAACATTTTCAAGATCTTGTATCCATTGCCGCTGCGGGCGAGACACACTTCACCCCAATTGAGGATCTCCTTCTTGCCCACATTTCGGAGAACCACCGCAAAACCGCCTGTTTGGATTGCCTTGAGCGGAGATCCAGGCTCTTGCAGGAATGACCGATTCAAATCGCGACTTTTCTCTCCCTGTGCAAGGCAGACCTGGGTCCTCGATGCAACTAAGGCAATGAGAAGTACAACAACCACTATGCACGTTAAGGATTCGCGATTGCGATTGCGAGCCATTTCATTGCTCCATTGTTTGCAGCGGGATTTCTGGTAACTGCGTGCTAGTCGTTGGGGTTCCGTCTGAGGGCGTGGCCCACCCCTCATTTCCCGACGCCAGTCGAGCAAGATTTGCGGGTGCCCCACCCTTCCGATTCTTTCTATCGCATGGGTGGGAAGGCACCAATGCCACCCCTGCCATCTCATCCCAGTTCCGCCACCCACCGCCGAAACTCCCCCGCCGGATCCGAATTCCGAAACAGAGCCTCCGAAACTGCGACGACATCCGCCCCAGCCTCCAACACAGCCGCCGCATTCGCCAGCGTAACCCCGCCAGCCGCCACCAGAATCGGCCCTGGCCCAGCCTCCGCACGCAGTCTCCGCACCCCCTCAGGCCCAATCGGCGCCTTCGCCGTCTGCTTGGTCCTCGTCGCCCCCACCGGACCAATCGAGAAATAATCCGCCGGCTCGTCCAGAACCCCGGGAACCAGCGCCTCGCTGCCCCCAAACGTCCCCACGATCCGGTCAGGCCCCAGAATTCGCCGCGCCTCGCTGGGAGACATATCGCCTCCGTCCACATGCACGCCGTCAAATTCAAGCTGATCAACAAGATCGACCCGATCATCGAGAATCAACTTCACATTTCCAGCCGGCAGCGCAACGCGAAGAATCGCGCCATCCGCAAGAAGCTGCGCATCCGAACCGGTCTTGTTGCGGTACTCAAGCAGCGTCACTCCAGCTTCCATTAATGAGCGCCCCANNTCAGTTTTCAGTTGTCAGTAAACTGCCCTTTCCTCTGAGCATCCCCAAGACATCAGGCCAATTTACACAACTACCCGGTATCCGCAACCGGTCGCTGAAAACTGACAACTTACAACTGACAACTGTTTCTCACATTTCATCCGCCGATGGCCCATAGGTCCCCGGCAGCTTCTGGTCGAGTGCCCGCAGATAAACCCCCAGTTGCGCCCGGTGGTGAATCAGGTGGCTGACCACCCAGACACGCCAGACCCGGTACTTGGTATCGTCGATCCAGATTTGGCCACTTGCGCCCATCTGCCACTTCTCATCCCATTTCGCCGGGTCGAATCCGGACAGCGCTGTCTTCACCTCCGCCACTTCCCGGTCAAAACGCTCCAGCATAGCCTCTTTGGAAGCAGGGATATACGGTTCATACTTGTGGCCCGGTTCAAAAATCAGCTTATCCGTGGTCAGCGTGTGCATCGCCCATTCCCCGGTCGTCTCGACCAGATGCCCGGCTAACCGGCCAAGTGCCATCGATTTAGGGTTGGGTTTATAGGTCCAATCAACATCCGCCGGGATCGCGTCAAGAATCTTGCGTGTCGTGGCGGCCTCGCGGTCGTACTCGGCAATCAGTTCTTTTTGAAAGTCCATCAGGCAACCTCCAGTGTTGCGGGATAAGCATAGCGCAGATTCAGATGAAAAGGCGAATAAAAAGAGAATATTTATCCACAGNNTCCCACAGCAGTTCCCCGCTCCCGCTGTCGAAGGCGCGAAACTTCCGGTCATAGATGGTAGCCCCAATGAAGACCAACCCGCCCGCCGTCACAATCGGTCCGCCATAGTTCTCGGAACCAGTATTCTTCATCCCATTGCGCGCCAGATCCGGATACTCGCCCAGCGGAATCTTCCAAACGTACTTCCCCGTCTTCAGGTCGATGGCGTTCAGNNGCCTCGTCGATCCCAGGAAACCCCGGCATCCGCGCAGTTCCATTCCGAGTCACCCCGACGATCTTCTCTACCGGCAGCCGCTTGGTCACATCCAGGAGCGACGGAAACGCCGGCGGCGACCCCATCCGATCCGTTCCGTGGCAAACCGCGCACTGGCTCTCGTAAACCTGCGCTCCCAGCCCAGCGCTCNNAGCGGCACAAACTGCCCATCGCTGATGAATGTCCGGAACTCCTTCACCGCCCATGCATGCGCCTCGGGAGTGCGGGTCGTCAGCATGTCCTCCGTCAGACGCTGCCGTGCAAAAGACTCCGGCGCATCCGGCTTCGGCTGCGTCGGNNTTGGTCGTCTGCGCCAGCGCGTCCACAGTCTTGCCGTCGCGCTGGATCGTGAATAGTGCCGGCGGCGCAGGAAAATCCCGGTCCCAGATGTCGTGATGAACCCCCTGAAAATGCCACAGCCGCTTGCCCGTGTTCGCATCAAGCGCCAGCAGCGTATTGGCATACAAATCGTCCCCCAGGCGGTCGCCGCCATAGAAGTCAAACACCGCCGACCCGGTCGGGACATACACAATGCCGCGCTTCTCATCCAGCGCCATCCCCGCCCAATTGTTCGCGGCTCCTGCCGTCTTCCACGCCTCCGCCGGCCAGGTCTCATACCCCGGTTCGCCGGGATGAGGAATCGTATGAAAGCTCCAGCGCAGCTTTCCCGTGCGCACATCGAAGGCCCGCACGTCCCCCGGCGGCGCAGGATGCGTCTCCGGATTCCGCCCTCCCACAATAATCAGGTCCTTGTAGATGATCCCCGGTGTAGTCAGATAGATGGATTGGCGCTCATAATCCCCGCGCAACTCTTTGCGCAGGTCGATCCGCCCCGACTCACCGAAGGATGCTATAGGCTTGCCCGTCTTCGCATCCAGGCAATAGAGAAAGTTCATCACCCCGGCAAGAATGCGTCCCTGCTTGCCATCGGTCCAGTACGCAATCCCCCGTGCCGGCTGCGTCCCGCTCACCCCGGAGTCAAACTTCCACTTCAACGCCCCTGTCGCCGCGTCCAGCGCAATAATCTTCTGCGTCGGCGTATAGGCATAGAGCGTCCGCCCCACAATCAGCGGATTGTCCTGAATCCCGCCCGTCTCGCCGGTATCGAACGTCCACGCCACCTTCAGCAGGCCAACGTTACCTCGATTGATCTGCGTCAGCTTGGAGTAGTGATCGCCGTCAGCCCCGCCATTGTAGACAGGCCAGTCCACAGCGTTCTGCGCCATGCAAGGCACCGCAGATATAGATAGACAAAAGAGAAAAGCGGCCGAACGCAGGAGAGTCTTCAAACCAGTCCTCGCTTCCAACCGCCTATTCAATCATTTTGCGCTGGCTTGCGGCCACTTTATTCAGCCTTCTTCGCCAAAAACCGCTCCATAAACCCGGTGTCGAACTCTCCCGCCCTGAACCCCGCATCGGCAAAGATCTTCTCATGCAGCGAGATCGAAGTCTCAATCCCCTGCACCACAAACTGCCCCAGCGCCCGCTGCATCCGCGCAATCGCCTCGCTCCGGTCAACCCCGTGCACAATCAGCTTGGCAATCAGCGAATCGTAGTACGGCGGAACAACTCCCTCGGCGTACTGTGCCGTATCCACGCGCACCCCGTTCCCACCCGGCACGTTGAAGGCCGTAATCTGCCCCGCCGAGGGCGTGAACTTCTGCGGATGCTCCGCGTTGATGCGGCACTCGATGGAGTGGCCGCGAATCTCCAGCTTCGAGGGTAGAATCGCGTCCAGCCGCTCGCCTGACGCAATCCGCAACTGCGCCTTCACCAGGTCGATGCCGGTAATCGCCTCGGTCACCGGGTGCTCCACCTGGATGCGCGTGTTCATTTCAATGAAGTAGAGCTGCCGGTCCGCATCCATCAGGAACTCGACAGTCCCCGCGTTCTGGTAGCCGATATCGCCCAGGCACCGGCAAAGTGTCTTGCCAATCTCCTCCCGCATCTTCGGCGTCACCTGCAAGGACGGCGCCTCTTCAATCAGCTTCTGATGCCGCCGCTGAATCGAGCACTCGCGCTCAAACAGCGAGACCACGTTGCCGTGCTCATCGGCCAGCACCTGAAACTCAATGTGCCGCGGCCGCTCAATGTATTTCTCCATGTAAAGTTCGCCGTTGCCAAACGCATTGGCCGCCTCGCCGTAGGCCTGGTGAAACAGATTCGGCAGCTCCTCGGCATTGCGCACAATGCGCATGCCGCGCCC
>PMWR01000509.1 GCA_003166055.1 Acidobacteriaceae bacterium | reverse complement strand
TGTCCATCATGCGCTGCAGGTTGCTCTCGAGGTAGCTCCTGAGCAGGCGCATGAGGAAGTTGACCTCGGCGCGCGGGCGGCGCAGATTGTTTTCAAGAGAGAACGCATAGAGGGTGAGCCAGGGCAAACCGATGCGTGAGGCGGTCTCAGTGACCAGTTGAACGCTTTTGGCNNCCATCCATGATGATGGCCACGTGCTGGGGCAGGCTGTCGGGCTTCAGGGTCGCATAGACGGCTCGCTCCTCAGCAGTCAATTCATGGATGCGCAACGTGCCGGATGAATACAAGGGACTCGCCTCTTGATTGCTTGTGAGCTTCACGGAGGTCGCCGCCGGGATCACGCCCGGAGCGCGTCCAACAAGCCGCCCCTCGCGATCGAAGGAAATGTTTCAACCTGGAGCGAACTTGACGCCACGGCGCACAGTCCCCCGCGGCGGGAGGTCACGTGCACTATCCTCGACCGTAGCACAAGCGCCCATGCGCCGCAATCGCAGCATCGGGTTACGCCGGCAAACAGAGGGCGGAGCCGGTCCGGAATAGGACTTGCAGCCAACCAGTTCCTGACTCGGAACTCATGCGTTTCCTGGCCGCCAGCATGGCGGCCNNCGCTGCAGCGAATCGAGATGCGGCAGCAGCGCGGCAATCTCGGCCAGAAACGGGTCGGCCAGGACGGCTGCCGCTTCTTCTTCGCGGACGCTGCGGGCGTCGCGGACCAACTGGCACACGCCCACCTCGAGGGCCGCGGCCAACCGCTCCAGCGAACCCAGCGTGGGAATCGCCTTGCCGTTTTCAATTTTGGAGATGTAGGTGCGGGGCACCTGCATACGCCCTGCCAGTTGGCGCTGGCTCAGATGGCGCGATCTGCGGATGTCGCGCACCTGGCCGGCCACATGCAGACCGGCCTCGGCGGAAGCCGCAACCGGTTGGCTGGTCACCAACTGCGGGGCCAACGGTGCGGGCTCCTCGATGTCGAGGGGGTGGCGACATTTTCTGCAAAGGGAGTTGCTGGTCCGGTATTGGACCATCCTGCAGTGTTCACAACGCACTACTTCGCGCGTTTCCAGGCTCACCAGGGTAGTTGCCATGGGCTGTGTGCGGAGCGCCAGAGCTTGGTCTCCGGGGTGCCTTTTCGCACCACGATCTTTGTTAGATTGGGGGAAATGAACCATAATTGTCAAGTGGAAACTTAGGGTCCTTCCTAAGTTTCACCCATCATACCCTGAAAAACCCGAAGAAAAGCGAACCATATTGATCACTAGGAGAAATAAATTTCATGAACACAGACAATATTTCGTTGTACGGGCGCGAGCAGGCATGGGAATTGCTGACCCAATGGACCCAGAGCGAAAGCTTGCGCAAACACGCGCTGGCTGTGGAGGCCTGCGTGGCTGCCTGCGGCGAGGCGGAGGCGGATCGGCTGGGGCTTGCGGGAGCCGAGCGAGACGCGCTTGTGGAGTTGTACGCGACGACGGCCCTGCTTCACGATTTCGACTATGAGCGCCACCCATCCGCTGAGGAGCATCCTTTTGTGGGCGTGCGCGAGCTGGAGCGGTTGGGCTGGCCTGCGGAGATGCGGACGGCGATTCTGGGCCACGCGCAGTACTCCGGCGTGCCGCGCGTGACGCACCTGGACAAGGCGCTGTTTGCCTGCGACGAGCTGGCCGGTTTCCTCACCGCCTGCGCGCTGGTGAAGCCGACCAAGGCGATTGCCGATGTGGAAGTGGCCGGGGTGCGGAAGAAGATGAAGGACAAGGCGTTTGCTCGGGGGGTGAATCGGGAGGACGTGATCCAGGGAGCGGCGGAGCTGGGCGTGGAGCTGGATGCGCACATCGGGTTTTGCATTGANNAACTGCGCGGCAAACTAGAAAGCGCGCCCTTTCAGGATCGTCCAGACCCGCCAAACGATGAACCCTCCCGCGACCGTTAGAGCAAGAGCTGTCTTCGCGATGAATGCAGCCCAGCTAATCCAGTTCGCTCGGCAGTAGTAACGGTCGGGCTTTGCCGGGTCGTAGCGAATCGCGATTGTCTCGCCGTCAAGTAGTTGATAGAGAGGCGATATATCGTGCGCGAGAAAACCGCCGCACTGAGTTCGGTTGTATTGGTCCTTCCAGATCAGTAGTCGGCCAGAAACTCGACTCTCAGGTGATTCCTGGAAGCGTTTGCCGAGCGCTTTTCGAATCTCCGACGCGGAATCGACTTTGGCCTGCGTCTCGATCCACTTATCGTAGCCGCGCAGGCGCTCCCATAACTCGATCAGCATGATGCCCCCAGTGTGCCATAAGACTACGCAGATTTCGATCGGCATCGATGGTAAAATAAAGTGAGTCAGAGCGTGTTCAAGCGCGCGCAATGCGGAGGTTGCTCATGCTGCCTGCGGACGAAAAAGAAAAGCTGGAACGCGGCTTTGCCGAGGGCGAAGCGAGCCAGTTGTTGGAAGGATTGAAGCTCGGCGAACCTTACTGGACCGTAAAGGCTCGCATCCTCGCCGGAGAGATCACTTTCGAGCAGGGGCTTGAGGAAATCGCCGCCTACCATCAGCAAGCGGCTACCGCCGTCCGATGACCCCTTTTCCGAACGATCCGTATTGCTACCCCGGCACAGACGTCCTCATCAATCTCGCGGACATCCGTGACCAGAAAGCGCTGGATCGATTTGAAGCTCAAATCTCATCCGCAAGCATTGCGCATCTTTCAATAGAACCCATCACAGGCCCCTTCGACACCGCCCGCCTGCAGGAAACCCATCGCCGCATCTTCGGCCGCGTCTACCCGTGGGCGGGCGAGTTGCGCAGAGACATCGGCATGATGGCCAAGGCGCGCCCCTCCGGCTTTGTGGTCGCCTACGGACCTTCGCAGAATGTTCCCGGCGCTCTCGCAGCTACATTCGCGGCCTTGAAGGCCGAAAATCATCTGCGGGATCTGGACGCTGCCGCGATGGCAAAACGGCTGGCCTGGTATTACAGCGAACTTGACGCCATTCATTCCTTCCGAGACGGTAACTCGCGAACCCTGCGGGCGTTTATGTCGGATCTTGCCCAATCGGCGGGCCATCGGCTCGACTGGGCTCTGACGGCACAGACAGAGGAGCAGCGGCAGCATCTCTACCACGCCCGCGACGTTGCCGTCATGCGCGGCGATACCTCAGAGCTTGCTCAGATTCTCGGTGTCTGTCTCTCCAAAGGTTGAGTGGAGCGACGGGACATGCCGACGCCCTTGACGATCTACCCTTCGATACGAAACAGTGCAATGCGTACTCTGTGCGGAGCCTGGCGCTTCCCTGAATGCGCGGTGTGATCCTAATCACCAGCTTTCGCTGCCAATTCCGCGCTAAGATAGGCAGTTCCGCTGAAGCACTTTACCAGCGGTCAATTGCCGCCCGGTCCCTTGCTGAAGGAGATGTTGATGAGCCGCTTCAACTACATTCTCACCAAATCTGAAAACGGGGTAAAAACGATTACCCTGAACCGGCCGGATAAGCGCAACGCGCTCAGCCCGATGCTGATCGAGGAGCTGACGGAGGCCCTGCACGAGGCCGAGACCTGCGACTGCGGCGTGGTGATCCTGACCGGCGCAGGCCCGTCTTTCTGCTCCGGNNTACGACTTTCCCAAGCCGATCATCGCGGCTGTCAACGGGCCGGCTATCGCCGGTGGCATGGCCCTGGCCACGATTCCCGATTTCACGCTCGCCGTGCCCGAGGCCAAGTTCGGCTATACCGAGGTGCGCGTGGGATTCATTCCGGCCATCGTTGCTTCGTTCCTGATTCGCCAGGTGGGAGAGTTGCGGACCAGGGAACTGCTGCTTTCGGGCAAAATCCTCAAGGCGCAGGAAGCGCTGCAGCTCGGACTTGTGACCCAGCTTGTGGACCGTGACGATCTGATGGCGTCAGCTCACGCGCTGGCGCAGACTTTGCTGCTGAACAGCCCGCAGGCCATGCAGGCGGTGAAACGGCTGCTGGCCAAACACGCCAGGCGCCGGCTGGACGAGGAACTTGCCGACGGCATCGAGGTCAACTCCCAGCAGCGCTCGACGGAGGACTTCAAGGAAGGCGTCAAAGCGTTCCTGGAGCACCGGCGCGCTGAATGGCCCAGCATGCACGCGAAGGTGTGAAAACGATCAGCTTCAGACCGAGCGAAATGATTTGAAATATTCTCGGTACCTATAGTAGTTTTGCTATATACTCAAGGAGACGTTTGGGAGAACGATCGGGATCAAGCAACCCCGGCAACGGCTGGGCTGCGCAGGCCAAAGGCGAGAACGAATCAGTGGGTCCGAGGTCTGGCTCACTCTAACAGATGTCGATCAAAGTTAGCTGCGCCATGGTAACCGGGAACCTTTGGCGTGCGATGCAGAGCCGTTCTAAAGCTACCCGGGGGCAGGCCCGGGAAAGGAAAAACAGATGCCCGGGTCTAACTACCCTGATCCTCCCGCAAGAGCCAACATTTCGTGGGAGGGTGACTCCCTCACCGTTTTGAAGAGATGGCCACGCGACGTGCAAGACGACATTGGAAACTCTCTCCGCAATCTTCAGGAGGGTAAGCGCCCGATCCTCCCCACACGGCCGATGCAGGCGATTGGCAACGGGGTCTTCGAGTTGAAGGCAGCAGATGAAGCTGCGTGGTATCGGGTTATCTACCTGTCGAGAATTGAGGATACGATTTACGTGCTTGACTCGTTTACCAAGAAGACCCGAAAGACCGAGAAGAACGACCTGAATCGAGCTCGGGCGCGATGGTCGATGGTTCGACAGCGCCTCCAGAAAGAGAAGATCGATGCCAAGCGCAGAAAAGACAAATAAGCCCGGCCACATCACAACCGGTAACGTGCTCGAAGACCTCGGCTTCTCCCCGCAGGAAATTCGGGAGATGGAGATCAAGCACGATCTTTGGGATCCAATCCGGGCGGAGATTGAGGCGCGGAAGCTGACGCAAGCTCAGCTTGTTAAGGTACTGAATATCCATCAGCCCGACGCAAGTTTGTTGCTTCGCGGCCAGATCTCACGGTTCAGCATTACAAGGCTCTTGCAATTTGCCGACAGCCTTCANNTTCCAATGCGAAAAGCTGGTCCGCGCAGAAATGCGGCAAAAGCGGCTGCAAGCTCACGAAGGAGCCAGAACACAGATTCGGCTTAGGCAAACGGGTTCTTCGCCCGCAACTCAGCCACGATCTCCGCAGCGGCTATGCGGGCGCGGTCCGCCTGGTCAGGCGGGAAGCTGATGGCTCCAACGCGGGCGTGGCCGCCGCCGCCGTAGCGCTCGCACACCGCCGCCAGGTTGACCATCTTGGCCGGGTCGGCCTTGGTCCAGGGATTTGAACCGACAGCCACCTTGGTGCGGAAGCTGGATTTGGACAGGCCGATCGAGTAGGTCGCATTGGGATACAGATAGTAGGGGATGAACTTGTTGAATCCCTCGGTGGGATGGTCGGTAATGTCGAAGAAGATGGTGCCGTCGCGCTCTTCGGCGCGGCTGCGAATCAACTCCAGCCCCTGTTGATGGCGCTCAAGCAGCGGCGGCAACAGATCGGCGACGAAGGGCTGGCGCAGCACCTCGGCCAGCGGCAGTTCGGTGAGCAGCGGGATGAGGCGCGGAATAAACAGCGGGTCCTGAATGGACTCGATGATCAGCGTGAGCTTCATGGCCGGAGCAGCCATCTCGACGGCCGATTCGGGGCTCTCATAGAGCGCGCCATCCACAATGTCGGCCCAATGGATCAACTCGGCAACCGGCGCGGTATCGAAGCCGAAGCGGGTTGAAGCGATGTGCGCCAGAAAGCTGGTGCAGGAGGTGTAATCGGGATCGAAGAACTTGTGCGCGCCGCAGACGGGATCCCGCTGGCAGTCGAGGAAACTCTGCTGATCCTGAGGCGTGAGAAACGCGGAAAGATGATGGTCGAACCACCAGGTGATGCGGGGCGAGGAGGAGTATTTGAAGTCGACGATAGCGTTTTCGTCGCCGGTAAACTCGCTTTCGTCAAAGAGCGCGCCCGCGCGGTGCACCAGGCCGTGGTACTCGTAGGTCGCGTCCCTGGAGACGCACTCCCGGTGGAATCGCGTGAACAGCGAGGCCGAGCAGGCTCCGTCAAAGCATTTGTCGTGATAGAAGACGCGAACCCGCAAGACCCGCACTCCACTGTGCCGTAGATTTGAATTACCTGAACTGTTAAGCATCAAGGGCTTGGCTCAATGTGTCAAGCACCTGCCACCTGCGGTGGGGGCAGACGCTCGCGGGAGGCTCGCACCGGCGCTCTGCTTTCACCCACAGAGAAAACGCTCGATGGACGGTGCACCGTTTAATCTTCCGTAGATCGACAACGACGGCACGGGCTTGCGGAACCCTGTAATACAGCGTATTCTCTTGTATTATGAGTTCCCCGCGTATCATCAGTTTTCGCATCGCTCCCGACAAGGTTGCCGAACTGGACGCCATCGCCAAAGCCATGGACCGCGACCGCAGCTACCTGCTGAATGAGGCAGTGGAGAGCTATCTGAACGAGCAGCGTCGTATTGTCGCGATGGTGGAGGCTGGGTTGGAAGCATCTCGCAAGGGAGAATTGATTGACGACGAAGATGTCGGCATGATGATCGAGTCCTGGATTCGAAAAAAAGCCGCACCGGCGAAAGTGGAGCGGGAGAAAGTTTGAAAGTCCACTGGACCATGCCGGCCGTGAACCAAATCCAGAATCTATTCGATTACATCGCTGCCGAGAACCCGCCGGCAGCCGGTCGAACAGTTCAGCGCATTCGCGAAGTCGTCCTCCTGACCGCGCGAATGCCGTACGCCGGCAGGGTTGGACGCGTGGCTGGAACCCGGGAGATCCGGGTTACCGGCACACCTTATGTGACTGCATATCGAATTGTCGAGAATTCGATTCATGTCCTCGCTGTTTTCCACGGTGCGCAGCAATGGCCGGAGTCGTTCTGAACTTTGCCGCACCGCACATCTGTCCGACTGTCCATTTGCGAACGGCTGGTAACGATTCCGAACAGGGCGGACCGGCACCCGGCACGTCGCCTCTTGATCTAAGCTGTTTGCTATCACTGCATGGCGACCCGAGTTGTTTGGCAGATGGAATGCACGTGTAGAGGCAGCGATTCTTAGAAGATCGCCTGCAAGACCGGGGGATCCTGTGCAAACTCTGCTCCAGAACCTGCTTCACGATCTGCAATACGCAATCCGGCAGTTGAAGAAATCGCCGGGATTCACGATCACCGCGGTGCTGACGCTGGCNNCCTCTGGCGGTGCCGGATCTGAGCCGCGTGGTCACGGTCTACGAGCAGCAGAACAGCGGCGACGGACAGCAGGTTGCCCTGGCGAACTATGAAGACTGGCGGCGCCAGAGCCACTCGTTTGAGTCGATCGCGGTGCGCAGTTATTCCGACATGAGTTTGACGGGAGCGGGCGATGCGGCTCACGTGATGGCGGACTACCTTTCGCCGTCGTTCTTCAGCGTGCTGCGGACGAACGCGTTTCTGGGGCGAGTGTTCAATGAGACGGAGACGCAGCCCGGCCGCAATAGCGTCGCCGTGCTGAGTTACGACTTCTGGAAGTCTCACTTCGCGGCCGATCCGGCGATTCTGGGCCGGACCATCGAGTTGGAGCAGCATGCGTACACCGTGATCGGCGTGATGCCGAAGACCATGCAATATCCGGCGGCGGCCGATCTGTTTCTGCCGTTCGCGCCCACCGATACGCAGCTTGCCAACCGCAGTTCGCACGATTACCTGGTGGTTGGCCGGTTGCGCGATGGAGTGACGCTGGGCCAGGCGCAGGCCGAACTGAACGTGATTGCGGAGCACCTTTCGAATGCCTATCCGGCAACGAATCAGGGCTGGCGAATCAAGATTGAAACGCTGCTCGCGGATATCAACGGCGATTACACACCGCTCTACTTCAACCTGATTCAGGGCGCCACGTTTTTCGTGCTGCTGGTGGTGTGCGCAAATATCGCCAATTTGCAATTTGCGCGCGGCATTGCGCGGCGCCCTGAGATTGCCATGCGCACGGCGCTGGGCGCAGGCCGAGGACGCCTGCTGCGGCAGTTGCTCACTGAGAGCATTCTGCTGGGACTGGTCGGCGGCGCGGGCGGCCTATTGTTTGCGCAACTCGAAATGCATGTGAGCGAGGTAACGATGCCGGAAACAGTGGCACGCCGCCTGGCCGGTTGGACGAACATCTCACTGAACGGACACGCGCTGCTGCTGTCCTTGTTGCTGGCCGTGCTGGCGGGCGTGGTTTCGGGGTTTGCGCCTGCGCTGGCCGCACTGCGCGTGAACCTGGTGGATCAGCTCAAGGCGGGTTCCCGGTCGGTGGTGGGCGCGGGACGCGGACAAAAGCTGCGCAATCTGCTGGCGGTTTCGCAAATCTCGCTGGCCGTGGCATTGGTGATTGGCGCGACGCTGATGTGCAAGGGCATGTACGGGATGCTGCATCTGGCCGACCGGTACGATCCCACGCACACGCTGGTCTTCAACGTGCATCTGCCGGCAACGCGCTACGATACGCCGCAGAAGATGGCCGCGATGTACATGCAGAGCCTTGAGAAGCTGCAGGCGCTGCCCGGCGTTCAGCACGCGGAGGCGACCAGTGCGCTTCCCTACAGCGATAATGCATGGGATGACGACTTTCAAATCGAGAACCGGCCGCTCGTGCCTGGCCAATCGCAGCCTGCCCTGCGCCTCACGGTAAGCGCAGGTTACTTCAACCAGTTTCATATTGGCGTGGTCAGCGGACGGATGTTCACGGCCAGTGACGATCTGCATTCGCAGCCGGTGGCCGTTGTAAGCAAATCTCTCGTGGACCGTTATTTCCCCGGCGAGAACGCAATTGGCAAGCGCATACGCATGAAGACCGGAACCGCGGAGCAGACTCCCTGGTTGACCATTGTCGGCGTTGTGGAGGAGACCACTTATTCCCTTTACCAGAGATCGCGGCCAGCCGCAATTTATGCTGACGCCCTGCAGGTGCCGCAATCCGGCCTGACCTACGCCATCACCACCAGCGGCGATCCGGAAGCGATTGCTCCGGAAGCGCGCAAGGCGCTGGCGACGATTGATCCCGCACTCCCGTTGGATGAGGTTGAGAGCTACGAGAAGTACACGCGTGTGCAGTTGACCGGCATGTTTTACGTTGCGGCCATGCTGGGCTTCGACGCGCTGGTCGCCCTGGTTCTGGCAGCCATCGGAATCTTCGGCGTGATGGCGAATCTGGTGGGCGAACGGACGCGTGAGATCGGCGTGCGGCTGGCCATGGGCGCGCAGCGCGAAGATGTGCTGCGCATGATTCTGCGCCGCGCGGGATGGCTGACGGGCGCGGGAGTGTCTGTTGGGCTGGTGCTGGCTTTCGCGCTGGCGCATGGCGTGGCCAACCTGCTCTACGAAGTGCGTCCAGACGATCCGCTGGTGTTTGGGGCCATCACGGCTTCGATTATCGCGGTTGCGCTGCTGGCAAGCTGGTTCCCGGCGCGGCGTGCGGCGCATATCGATCCGATGGTGGCGCTGCGCGACGAGTAGGGGCGAATCAGAGCAGCTTCGGCAAGCTCTCACAGCAAGCAATCGCTCGTGCCTCGAAAGTCGCGACGCGCCTCGCACCTGCGGGCATGCCGTTCCCATTCCCGCCGCGGAGCCTCTCCAGTACAATTCAGCACACAGACTCTTTTTGCAATCTTAAGGAGGCTCCATGGAGCCCGAGGGTAAGCCGCCACTTCCGGAAGTGCCGCCTTCTGAAAACGCTATCGAGGCCGCCACCCAGCCTCAATCCGCTTCCATCGAACAGGAGCCTTGGGAGACGCGCGCTCTGCAATGGGTTTTTCTCGGTGGCGGAAACCTGCGCGCGGGATGGTCGGTGGCCAGCTTTATCTTGTTGTACTATCTTTTTCTCGGCTTGGTTGGACTTGTATTCCTGCACTTCCATCTGATCAGTGAGAAGAACGATTTCACCGCCTCCGCCGCCTTCTTCAACGAGCTGGTTCCATTTCTCGCAATGGCAGGGGCAGCCGCTATCATCGCGCTGATCGAGCGTCGTCGCGGAAACCTTCTGGCCTTCAACCTGGTCGATTCGCGCCGTCTTTTCAATTTCGTATTTGGGCTGGTCGCGGGGTTCGCGTCCCTTTCAGCACTGATTGGAGGGTTGGCCTGGGGCGGATGGCTGCATTTTGGTTCGATTGCGCTCTCGGGTACTGGAATCGCGAAGTTCGGCGCGCTCTGGGCATTGGCGTTTCTCACGGTTGGATTTGTTGAAGAGGGCCTTTTTCGCTGCTATCTGCAATTCACACTGACACGCGGAATTAATTTCTGGTGGGCGCTGGGCGTCGAGGCGCTGATCTGCGGCGAGTTACTCTGGCTAGGTAAGGGTAACGGCATCTGGGGCATCTACGTCATCGCCGGGCTCGGGCTGGTCCCCTGCCTGCTGCTTCAACTCTTCAAGTCGCCGGGCTCCAGCTTCTGGCAGGCGGCCTGGGTTTCGTCCACGCTTTTCGGTGCGATTCACACCAGCAACAATGGCGAAACCTGGATCGGCATCTTTGCGGCGGCGTTTATCGGCTTCGCTTTCTGCGTGAGCATCTGGGCAACCGGCTCGGCCTGGTGGGCGATCGGCTGCCACGCGGCGTGGGACTGGGCGGAAACGTATTTCTACGGCACTGCCGACAGCGGGCTTCCGGCAAAAGGGCACTATCTGACAACCACCCCGGCGGGCGCCGCGATTTGGAGCGGTGGGTCGGACGGTCCCGAGGGCAGTTTGCTGGTGATTGCGGTTGTGCTGCTGCTTTTGTTGTTCCTGGTGGTGTATGGCCGCAGGAAGCATGCGGCAATTGCAGCGCCCTTCCCTTTCCCGCTCCGCGAACAGGCAGCCGGATAGACCTATGCGCCTCTGGCTCAACCGCACCGGCGAAGTCTCCCTGCGCGAGCAGTTGGTCACGCAGGTAACGCTGGCCATCTTGTGCAAGGAACTGCAGCCAGGGCAGCGTTTGCCCAGCACGCGCGATCTGGCGCGCCGGTTTGAGGTTCATGCCAACACCGTCAGCGCCGCATATCGCGAACTGGAGCGCGAGGGTTGGCTCGAGTTCCGGCACGGCAGCGGAGTGTTTGTGCGGGCAACACGGCCCTCTGCGCCGCGCTCTCCTGAACTGACCGTCGATCAACTCATCGGCGAACTGGCGGCCAGGGCGCGCAAGCAAGGCGCGTCGCACACGCTGCTGCGGTCGCGATTGCGCCGGTGGCTTTCATCGCAGCCGCCCTCGCGGTGGATGATTATCGAGCCGGACGCCGAGCTGCGGAAGATTGTGGCGTACGAGATGACACAGGTGCTCGCGCTGCCGGTGGAGGGCTGCGTGCCCGAGGATTGCGCCGCACCTGGAAACCTTGAGGGATCGATGCATGTGGTGCTGCCGAGCAAAGCGGTTGCGGTACGCAAGCTGCTGCCCGCGTCCTTCGAGCTGACCACGCTTGAAGTGCATCCTGTGGCTTCGGAGCTGCAGGTTTATCTGCAGCGCTACCTGCCCGAGCACAGCGGCGACCTGATCGGCATTGCCTCGCGCTGGTCGGAGTTTCAGCGCATTGGACGCACCATGCTGGTAGCCGCGGGCCTGCCGCCGGAGAGCCTGCTGGTGTGCGACCCGACACGCCCCGGTTGGAAGCGCGGCCTGGACGCAACCACAGGAGTGGTCTGCGATTCAGTCACCGCGCTCGAGTTGCCGGCGGGTGTGTTCCCCATGCGCTTCAAGCTGCTGGACGCGGCATCTGTTGCGCCGCTGCGCGCCATGGAAGCCACGCTTGAGGGCGACGAGGACGAGCCGACCAACTGAATCTTCCGTTACCCTTCCAATCACCGTTTTCATTTTGCCTTGTGACAGTAGCGATACTGTCCCATCGGCACACCCATCGTCCTGCGCGCCTGCCTAAGCTTGCTTCATCAAGCAGGGAAAGGAGGAAAGCGGCGATGTGGCACATCTTTATTGCGGTGTTGATTGTGCTTTGCATTCTCATGATCTTGAGTGTGGCTTAGACACAAGTCGACGATCACGCCGCGCTGCGTTTCTATGAGAGTTGCATTTTCGATTCTGATTTTGATGGGGCTATTGCCTGCGGCTATGGCGGCGCAGGCGCTGCCCGATGCTCCCAGCCCCGCCGATGGGTCAGGCTGGAACCGCGTCGGTGATCTTGCGCGCGGAGACGAAATCATGATTGCAAGGAGCGGAAGACTGTCCGTACCGTGCCGGTATGCCGGTGCAACGAACGATGAGATTTTTTGCGAGTCACTCTTCAACGAACGAGAAATGCGGTTCAGCCGCGCCGATATCGAAAAGATTCGCATGGATCGGAGCCGGAGGGATTTCTGGATTGTTATCGGCGGGGGAGCGGTTGGCATTGGCCTCTGGACGGGCATCAGCAGCTTGAAGTCGCACGACAGCCGAACAGCCGTGGCGGAGGGACTCGCCGGAACCGCGGTGGGCGCTCTTCTGGCGTTCATTCCCGCGGAGACGGTGAGGGCGTTCCATTTGATTCCGGGCCGGCTGATTTATCGGCGGAAAGCGAGGGAAGGATCCGCTTCCGCAAACTCTATGACTGAGAATCTGCCTCACCGTGAAACCGAATGATGCCAAGGGTGTTTCAATCCTTGTTATTTCTCGCGGTAACACCGGCTTTGATTGCGCAGGAAACAGCGCGGCACACGCCCCAAATCAAATTGCCAACACCACAGCCGAGATGGACTGTCTCGCTTGCAAAACATGGATGGACGCCCCAAGAGAGCGAATCGAACCGGGTATTCTTCCGGGACATGAGCATTGGCAAGCTGATGGCGCTCGATCTGGGGATAAAGCTCGTCTTTGTCAGCAGCGATGTCCTGGTTGCCTATTCCACCGTCAAGACGGGGAAGAACTGGCGCACTGCATCGCGCAAGTTGCAAGCGTACTTTATCCGAGTCAGCGACGGGTCCCTATTGGAGTTCCAAGAATGGACCTCGACCATTCGCAAAGATACTTCCAGAGCCGACACCGAAAGCCGCGTCATCCCACTTACCGACGGCCGCTTCCTTGTACAAGCAAGTGGGACGCTTTTGCTATACGGGAGCGACCTGGCGCCGATCAGGGAACTGAAGCTCGAGCCATTCGGGCCTACGGAGATGTGGGGCGTCCAGAGGATTGCCGATGGCCGCGAAATCTTCCTTCGTCACGAGTCGTCGATCTGTCCCGGCCGCAACCATTGTCTCCCGGAATATGAATGGCGCGATGCGGAGACATTCCAACTCCTCAGCAAGTCTGTCGGCGACGATTCCGATGGGAGAGACGTGCGCGGTGCGGAAGATGGCGCCTTCATCGCATGGACTTCGCCAGGCTACAGCATCTTCAGACCCAACCAACCTCTCCGAAAAATCTGCAGCGATCCCCTTTGCAACAGAATCGGTATCGATGATGCAGGGTCTTCCAAATGCCTTGTTGTTTCATCCGAGTGGGACGGAATTGGTGTGGTGGATCGTCAGCGCGGCCTCTTGTGGTTCGACTCCCCCGCGCCGACCAATGACCCGCACAATCTCTCCTTTGGATTCGTTGGAACCTCGCTCTCGGGAAGCAGGTTTGCCTTTTGGGTGAGTGCCTTCAAGAAGGGCGTGTTTGATTCCGTCCTCGTGCGGCGTATGGTTCTGTTCGTTTTCGACATTGACAATCCCAAGCATGTATTCGCAATGGCCGAGCCCTCTGGGGGTGCCGTCTATGCGCTCTCCCCCGACGGAAAACAAATCGCCGCATTCGATGACAAAGGACTTCACCTCTACGATGTTCCATAAAATCGGCGCTCTGACGTTGTTGGTCGCGGCGAAAACGGTCAGCCTGTTCTGCGCATCAAACCGCTCCTAGCGGTATTCTGTAATTGACCGATGGCCACCCTTGACGCTCCAAATCCAACGCCTGAATACTCTGCCACGCCTCTCGCTCGCAACCGCAAACGCCGCTGGCGGCGCATTCTTCTGCGGTCCGCCGGCATTCTGATTGTTCTGCTGGCGGTGGCCGCCTGCATTGGCGTGCTGTGGTTGCGCTCGGCGGAGAAGAGCACACTGCCGGTGCTGGATGGCGACCTGCATCTTCCCGGCCTTTCCGCGCCTGTCACTGTGCAACGCGACGCGCACGGCGTGCCGCACATTGAAGCTGCCACGCAGGACGACCTGTTTTTCGCGCAGGGCTACGTGACCGCGCAGGACCGCCTGTGGCAGATGGACGCATTCCGGCGCAACGCGGATGGCGACCTGGCACAGATCCTCGGCCCCGGGCTGGTGAGGCATGACAAGACGCAGAGGACGCTGCAGTTTCGCAGGACGGCACAGCGCATGTACGCCAACCTGGACGCAGACAATCGCGCACGACTGGATGATTACGCGCGCGGAGTGAATCTCTTCATCGCGCAGCACCAGGATTCGCTTCCGGCGGAGTTTCGTCTGCTGATGTATCGCCCGCAGCCATGGACCGGCGTGGATTCGCTGTCGATCGTCATGATGATGGCCGAGATGCTCGACACGCATTTCTACGGGAAGCTGGGACGGGAGCAGGTCGCGGCCGCGCTCAACAACCCGAAGCTCGAAGCCGATCTGTATCCTGTGGGGTCGTGGCGCGACCATCCGCCGACGGGAGAAGTGATTGATTGGAGCCGGCCGCACCCTGCGCCGCCGGGGACAAAAGAAGATGACGACGACCGGACGCAGGCCGGCGCGCCGCGCTTGACGAATGATTTGATGGCGAGCCTCAACACAGGCGAAGTCCCAAGCGCACTGCGCCTGCTGCTGGGGTTGCCCGCATGCGATCACTGCGCGCCGGGATCAAACAACTGGGTCATCGCCGGGAGCCACACCGCCAGCGGCAAGCCGCTGCTCTCCAACGATATGCACCTGGGCCTGACCGAGCCCAATATATGGTTCATGGCCGATCTGCGCGCGCCGGGCTATCACGCCGCAGGGGTCACGCTGCCGGGGCTGCCGTTTGTGGTGGAAGGACACAACGAGCACGTGGCCTGGGGCTTTACGGCTCTCTACGCCGATGTGCAGGACTTGTACGTGGAGGAGCTGGACGGCAAGGGCAATTTTCATGCTGCCGATGGGAGCTGGAAGCCACTGGCGGTGGACCACGAGCTGATTCACGTGCGTGGCGGGAAGGATGTGGTGCTGGACGTCGAATCGACCGCGCACGGGCCGCTGCTGAGCCCGCTGTTTACGAAAGAGAAACGGCCCATCGCGCTGCAGTGGACCCTTTACGACCCGGCGCTGAATGCGCTGCCGCTCTACGAGATGAACGTCGCCTCGGGCTGGGATCAGTTTTCGGCGGCGCTGCGTGTGTGGAGCTGGCCCACGCAGAACCTGGTCTACTCCGACGACCAGGGCCACATCGCCTACCACGCCATCGGGCGCGTTCCTTTGCGTCCGGGAGGACTGATGGGCGTGCCGATCAAGGACACGGCGCATGAGTGGCAGGGGTACATTCCCTTTGACGACCTGCCCAATGCGTTCGATCCGCCTTCGGGATTTTTGGCGACAGCCAATTCGCGCGTGACCACCGACAAGTCGCCCTACCCGCTGTCGTTGGAGTGGGGCGATCCGTATCGCGCCGAGCGCATCTACAAGGCGCTGCAAGGGCGCGATCAGCTCACGCCGAAGGACATGCTGGCCGTGCAGACCGACATTTACAGCGAGGTGGACCAGGAGCTGGCGCATCGCTTCGCCTACGCCATCGATCACACCGCCGGCGTGGACGACCGGCTGAAAAAAGCCGCCGACCTGATGCGCAGTTGGGACGGCCGCCTGAGCACCGACTCCGTTGCCGCATCCGTCACTGCCTGGACGCGCCATTCACTGTGGCCGCTGGTTTTTGCGCCGAAACTGGGCAAGGCGGCCGTAGATTACGAGTGGGCCGAGTCGGATTTTGCCACGGAAGAGATCGTGATGCATGCCAACCCCGACTGGCTCCCCAAAACCTACAAGAACTGGGACGCGCTGCTGACCGACGCAGTGCGCAGGGGCATGAAAGACGGCAAGGCGCCCGGCGACCTGGACCAGTGGACGTATGGAAGCTGGCACGTGGTGGACATCGAGCATCCGCTGGCGGGATTTCTGCCGGTGATTGGCCGCATCGCCGGCACCGGCCCGCAGCCGCTCAGCGGCGACGACACCAGCGTGAAGCAGGTGGGCCGCGCCTTCGGCCCGTCGCAGCGTTTCACCATGGACTGGAGCAACATCGACGGGTCGACCGAGGACATTGTCCTTGGCGAGAGCAGCGACCCCTACAGCCCCTACTTCCGCGATCAGTGGAGCGACTACTACAACGGGAGGACGTTTGCGCTGCCGTTCAGCCAGACAGCGGTAGCAGCGCAGACGAAGCATACGCTGCGGCTGCTGCCATGAAAAAGCAGTGGTCAGTCATCAGTGGTCAGTGGTCAGCAACGGCCGGTAAACCATGGAACCGCCTGATTGGCCCAGCCGTTGTCCTGCTCGCCGCCGCTGTAGCCGTGGCNNCGCGCGCTGGCACGCCTGGCGCTGGACGAGTTCGCGGCAACCCTGGCCGGCTGCGCGGCTTTGTTCTCAGGCTATGCGCTCTTCACGGCCTATGAACGGACGGCCTTCGCCGAGCTTGCCGGCGGCACCTTCATACCGCTGGTGCTGCTGTTTGCTCTTCGCGGCAGAACATCATGGGACGGCGTTTCACCCAGGTCTGCCTGGCGACGAGCTCTCGACGGCTCCGCAGTTCCTCTGGCGATCGCTGTCGCCGCTACCTGGCTCTCGAATCCCACGGTCGGGGTGATGGCCTGCTACCTGCTCGCCGGGGTTGCGGTAACTGCGGCCCTGCTTTCCCGGTCGTGGGCGCCTGTGCTCCGCGCCGCAGCCGGAGCTGTGCTGGGGATGGGATTGGTGGCAATCTATCTGGTCCCCGCAACGTGGGAGCAGCGATGGGTGGATATTCACCAGGTCACCCAGGACCCAGGTCAGACGCTTGAAAACAATTGGCTGTTTGCCGTTCACGCGGACCCGACTCTGGCGGATCACGACGCTGTGCTGCACACGGCTTCGGACATCGTAATCGTCATGATCGCCGTGGCGCTCGCCGGGCTGCTGGTGAGTTGGCTGCGCAGGCGTTTGCCGGGCGAGAGCAGTTACTGGATTCCGCTGGCGCTGATTCCCTTCGCCATTCTCTTTCTCCAGTTCTCTTTCTCGCGGCCGGTGTGGAATCTGCTCCCCGAACTCCGGTTTCTTCAGTTTCCGTGGCGCTGGCTGCTGGTGCTGGAAGCGCCGATGGCCATCTTCTTCGCCGCGGCGGTGGACTGTTCGCGGGTGGGGCGGCGCATTGCGGTTGCCATTGCCTGCAGCGCCGTTTTCCTGTCGATGACCGCTCTCGCAACAATGACTTTCTTTCAGCCCTGCGACGACGAAGACGCCGTCCTTCCCATGCTGGACACCTATCGCAGCGGCCAGGGCTTTATCGGCACCGACGAGTACGAGCCGATCGGCGCGGAAAATGCGCTGCTGGCCACCAACCTGCCGCTCGCCTGCCTGGTGAGCGACCCGGAAACTCATCTGGGAGTCTCGTCTGGAACGCCCGATGTGCCCCCGGACTGGGAAGCCGGACAAGGCAGTTGCGAGGCCACATTCAGTGCTTCGAACGCTCAAGCCGAGCATTTGCGGATCCCCGCGAACATCCCTCACCCCGGCTACCTGGTCCTGCGCCTGCGNNCGCGGACTGGACAACCACGTTCGACATGCTTGTGGGCCGCTGGCTGAGCGGTCTATTCCTGCTGTTGCTCGCAGCCGTCTATTGGCTGGAGCGAAAACCGAAGCGCGCTCGGTTATGATGAGTCGCAAGTCCATCCATGAGCAAGACATCGAGTTTCATCGAGTGGCGCAAGCGCCTGGCCGGACCGGCAATCATCCTGCTGGCCGCGGGCATCGCTGTTGCACCGCTGCTTAAGCGTGGCCCTTCCTGTGGATCCGACCTGTTCTTCCACCTTGCATCGTGGCTCCAAGCCCAGAACAGCATGTTGCTGGGCATCCCATATCCCCATTGGGCTCCTGGGTCGAACTTCGGCGCCGGGGAGCCTCGATTCGTGTTCTATCCTCCGCTCACATGGATGACGGGCGCTGCCCTGGGACTTGTTCTTCCCTGGGGGCTGGTGGGATCTGTCTTCGGCTTTCTGCTGCTTGCTGCCACTGGGTTCGCCAACCGGGCACTGGCGCGTGAGGTTCTTGAAGATGGTCCGGCGACCCTTGCGGGCTGTGCATCCATCTTCTTTGGCTATGTCCTGCTGACGTTTTACGTACGAAGCGACTTTGCTGAACTTGCCGGCGGATTCTGGATTCCGCTGATGATCCTATTTCTGCTGCGCGACCGCAATCCCTCCGGCGGATTTTGGAGGCGCACACTGGATGGGTCCACCGTGCCTCTGGCCATCACAGTGGCGGGAGTGTGGCTCAGCAATGGGCCGGCGGGGCTTATGGCCAGTTATCTGCTGGCTGCGCTCGCTATCTCCGCCGCAGCGCTGGGAAAGACATGGGCACCCCTGGTGCGCGCTGCGGTTGGATGCACGCTGGGGCTTGGACTGGCTGGGGATTTTCTGGTCCCGGCAGCGTGGGAGGGCCGCTGGGCCAATCTCCATTCCGCGATTGCGATTCACCATTACCAGGTCGAGTACAGTTGGCTCTTCTCCCACCACGCTGACCCGGGTCTTCGTCTGCATGAACACGACGAGCACTTGCTGATGGCATCCTGGGTTGGTATCAGCATGATTGCTGTCACGCTGCTGGGAATTCTGGTTGCGTGGAGGCGCGGAGTCCTGCCCGGTCCGCGCCGGTGGTGGATCCCGCTGGCTCTTGTTCCATTCACGGTTCTGTTTTTCCTGCTGCCCGTTTCGCTTCCGATATGGAACCTGCTACCCCTGCTCAGGTATTTGCAGTTTCCCTGGCGATGGCTGCTGGTCTTGGAGGCGCCGATGGCCATCTTCTTTGCGTCGGCGATCTGGCTTGTGCCGCTCCGCAAGCGCATTCCCGTGCTAGGGGCATGTTGCATCGTCTTTCTCGCCCTCAGCGCCCTCGCAGGCAAGTACTTGTTCACCGATTGTGGAGCCTACCAGGAAGTGGTTGTCCAGGCGGAAGAGATAGGCATGGGGGTCTATGGGAGGCCCGAATACGGACCCGCCGGAGCCGAATTTGGCGACGTGAGATATGACCAGCCAGGCGCCTGCCTCGTCCCGCAAATGACAACCCTGTCGGGACAACTCGGCGCGCCCCTCAATCCACCGCCAAAAGCCAGGCGGGGCGGCTGCGCTGCCGGGTTTACCGCGGTGCTGTATCAGCCGGAACATAAACGCATCACCGGAATTGCGAATTACCCCGGCTACCTGATTCTGAAGCTGCGCAGTTATCCAGCGTGGCGTGTCAAGGTGAATGGCCGGCCCGTGTCACCAGTTGTCGAGCGCTCCTATGGCGTGATGGCCGTGCCTGTTCCGCAGGGACCCGTCGAGGTGATCGTCGACTGGAGCACCACTCCAGACGTGATTGCCGGGCGTTGGATCAGCGGAGCTTCCGTGCTGCTGCTCACAGGCCTTTGGTTGCTGGAGCGTAGGCTCAGGAAAGCTCGTTTATCATGAGAGCAATGGCCGTTGACGTAAAATCGCTGATTCAGGAGGGCGCGGAGCTGACCGACCGCGCGCTGGAAGAGCTCATTCCAAGCGTGGGAACCGTTCCTTCGTCGATCCACGGCGCCATGCGCCACTCCACCTTTGCCGGAGGCAAGCGCCTCAGGCCGGTATTGGCCATGCAGGCCGCCATCACCATCGCCGGGGTCTTGCCCAAAGGCATCGAGCAGTTGGGCGCGGCTCTTGAAATGCTGCATACCTATTCGCTCATCCACGACGACTTGCCGGCGCTCGACAACGACGACCTGCGCCGGGGCAAGCCCACCTGCCACGTAGTTTTCGGCGAGGCCATCGCCATTCTGGCCGGTGACGCGCTGCAGACACGCGCCTTCGAAGCGCTGGCCGGGCTGGCCGCGCCGCCGGCAGCGACCGTGCAGATCATCGGCCTGGTGGCCAATGCTGTAGGCACCGTCGAAGGCATGATCGGCGGGCAAGTGCTCGACATTGAGCATGAGCACTCGGAGCCGACGCCGGAGCTGGTGAATGCCATTCACCGTGCCAAGACCGGCGCGCTCATCCGCGTCAGCGTGGTTGCGGGCGGCGTTTATGCGGGAGCCACAGCGGACGATGTTGTCCGGCTCGACACCTTCGGACGCAAAGCGGGTCTGGCCTTTCAGATTGCCGACGACGTGCTCGATATGACCGAGGACTCGGCCGCTCTGGGCAAGACCGCGGGCAAGGATCTGGCGACCGAAAAAGTAACCTGGCCAGCCGTCTTCGGCATTGAGCAAAGCAAACGGGACGCCGCCGTGCTGATTGAAGAGGCTTTTGCCGCGCTGGAGCCGTATGGCAGCCGTGCCGATGGATTGAAGTCGGTAGCTCGCTACCTCGTTGAGCGGAAAAACTGATGGAGCCACGCTAGCCGGCAGAGCTCGACCGCCCTCTCCGCGCACGACGTTTGCGTTGGCAGCAGGTCTATAATTTGAACCGACCGAAGAACCGTGAAATGGGGCCTCAATGCGCGACGTGTCCGGGTTTGTCTTTGCGGGAATGGCAGCGGGATGCCTTGGACTACTGGCCGGATGCAGCAGCCCGGTTCGAGGAGGCCCGGCTGTCCCATTAGCCAGCGGCGGCGCATCCGCGGTCTATGTTTCTCAGCCAGCGCTCGACCTGGGAGTCACAGGCACGGTAACCCAGTACCCGGCCTCTGGCAATGGGGTGGCTTCACCCACTGAGGCACTCGCAACGCCATTCACTCAAGCAGATTCTTACGTGGCAACGGATCCGTCAGGCCAGCTTTATCTCGGAATTCAAACAGGTGAGTCGTCGGAGGTCCTGGTCTTTTCGAGCGGGGCCAGCGGGTCTGCTTCGCCAGCCAGAACCATCGTAGGCAGCGCGGCGAGTTTCAGTGAACCCGGACCGCTGGCGGTCGACGCCGCTTCTCAGCTTTATGTTGTCGACCCAGCGGGAAGTATCTCCGTTTTCTCGAATACGGCTGACAGAGCGGCTACTCCTGTGCGTCTTATTCAGGGATCTCTGACCCGCCTGGCCGATGCGACGGTCCCGAGCGCGATTTCGGTGGATGGGGCGGGCAATATCTATGTGGCGCTGGAATCAACTTCGGCGAATGTTGCTGACTGGACCATCCTGGTGTTTTCGCCTTCCGCGACGGGAAACGTTGCGCCGGCCCGCATAATCACGGTTTCGAACCCATGTTCGCTCGATAACTCTATTGAGGTTGCACTGGATGCAAAGGGAAATTTCTACGCGGCTTGCTTCGAGGGCGATGCTTCCACGATTCTTGAGTTTGCTTTGAGCGCACCGGCCGTTGCCACACCTGTGAAAACGATCGCCGGGGCCGCGACGGGGCTTGAAGGAGTCCTCGCCCTCAGCGTGGATAGCGTGGGAAACCTGTATGCTCTCAGTTACACGCAGAGCACGGGGCTCTCTGTTTTGGGATTCGGGCCTTCCAGTTCGGGAAATATTGCTCCGGCAATTCAGTTCAAATCCGGCAGCATGACATCCATATTCCCCCAGCTGGCATTGAGGTAGCGGGTCCGATGCTCTCCGAAGCCGACATCCTGACCGCCCTGCGCGATTGCTTTGATCCGGAAGTGAAGCTGAACCTCGTCGACCTGGGACTGATTTATGGGGTTGCAACCGGGCCCGATCCGCACTCCACGCCGGCCTGGCCGCGCCAATGGGTCAAGGTGACCATGACCCTGACCACGCCGCAGTGCCCCGCGAGCGGCCTGATCTTCGAGCAGGTACACAACCGCCTGGCCGGCATCCAGGACATCGGTAAAGTTGAGGTCGATCTGGTGTGGGAACCCAAATGGACGCCCCACCGCATCAGCGCGGAAGGCCGCAGGCAACTGGGAATCTAGCGTTCCGGCCCGGAGCGCCTATTCTTCCAGGATTCTTCCCAGCTTTTCGCGATTATCGGCCACATCCTTCACGACCTCCTGCAACTGGGCAAGAGCTCGTTCAATGTGGTCGAGGTATCCGGGAATTGCGTCCCAGCAGGCGCGCACGGCATCTTTCTGGTCAAGCAGCGCCAGTGCAGTGCCCGCGCAGGCGACAGCCAACCCGGCGCGGCGTTGACGGCCCATCAGCAGCGCAGCTCCAGCCGCCAGGGCTCCGCCCGCGGCGTAGCCGGTCCAACTGCCCGTGATGCCGTTGAAGATGCTCAGATTGATGCGAGTTTCGTGCGATGTTTCGGTAAGCGGCACAACCACCATGGTTTCTCCTTCCGTCTCCGGCCCCGATCCCCGGAAGAGAGGGAACGGTGTCTGGAGTATCGCTCGAAATTGCGGGCCGTGGGGGAAAACTCCTAGAAACCCGTGCATCCGACGGTCTTATTGTTTCAGTCCAGGTCGAACTCGCGCAATGGCTTAACGTCGGGAGCATCTTTCGCCTTGCGCAGCGCCTCGGCAAACTTCTTCTCCAGCAAATCGGCTTTGTTCTTCTCCGCGTCCACCGATTGGCGGAAGATCGACTCCTTGCGCTCATCCTGTGCGCGCATGGCCTGGGCCGCCGACTCCAGGTCCTCAAACATCCGCTTGCGCGGGGCCGAGGTATGACTCACCAGCACGCCGGTGGCCGCGTCGATCCTGAGCATCGCCCCGCAGTCGGGACAGGCTACTTCGAAAATGTCCTGCTTCTTCTTCGACATGGCTTTCCCTTGAGAATTGTATGCGCTTGCGGGGCAAATTGCACAGCGCATTGAAGCGATCGCGCTGCCTTACACAGTGAACTTTCCCGGAAACGCCCGCGTATCATCGATTGGTGAATGCAGGCGCACAGTTGTGCGTCCCCACTTCCGCTATCAACATCCGCGTCGGGTTGAGAGCCCCATCCACAACAACCTCCGGGAAAGACAGGAGAAAGATGAAAGCTACTCCCACAAAAAATTTCGCCCTGGCCGCGCTATGCGGACTGGCCATTTCACCGCTGTGTCTGGCGCAATCGCCGGTGGCCGGCGACTGGCTGGGCACACTGAATGCCGGCGGCACGCAGCTGCACATCGGCCTGCACATTACCGTCGCCGCGGACAAAAGCATGACAGCGACCTTTGACAGCATCGACCAGCACGCCAACGGCATTCCTGTCACCGCAATCTCGCTCACCGACTCGAAACTCAAATTCACGATCGACGCCGCCCATGTCTCCTATGAGGGCACGGTCAACAAGGACGCAACCGAGATCGACGGGACCTTTACACAGGGCGCTGACCTCCCGCTCAGCTTCAAGCGCGCCCCCGCGCAGGCCGAGACCAAGGCCGCGACGCCCTCATCCGTGGCGCCCTCATCCGCGACGCCCTCGTCCATTGACGGCGTGTGGCTTGGAAGGATCGACGTGGGCGCCATCAAGCTCCGCATCGCGTTCAAGATCGCGAGCACCGGCGGGGGCCTGACCGCACAGATGCAAAGCCCCGACCAGAGTCCGGCCTGGATTCCGGCAAGCTCCATCGCGCAAAGCGGCAGCACAGTCAGCATCGCTCTCAAGCCGCTGGGCATCGCGTATGAAGGAACGGTAGCTGCGGATTTGAGCGCCATCGAAGGCACGTTTACGCAGGCCGGCAGCCCCTTTCCGCTGAAGCTGGAGCGCATCAAGGGCGAAGCGGCGCTTGAATTGCGCCGGCCGCAGAATCCAGTCAAGCCATATCCCTATCGGGAAGAGGACGTGACCTACGCGAACAAGGCGGCGGGCAACACGCTGGCCGGCACGCTGACCCTTCCGGCGGGCAACGGGCCGTTTCCCGCGGTGTTGCTGATCGTTGGCTCCGGCCCGCATGACCGCGACGAAACCCTGCTGGGACACAAGCCGTTCCTGGTGCTTTCCGACTACCTGACCCGCAAGGGGATTGCGGTGCTGCGCGTGGACAAGCGGGGAGTGGGCAATTCCACAGGGGACCGTGCGACGGCTACCACGGCCGACTTCGCTTCCGATGCTGAGGCAGGCGTGGCCTACCTCAAGTCCCGTCCTGAAGTTGATCCGCACAGGATCGGGCTGATCGGTCACAGTGAAGGCGGAATCATCGCGCCCATGGTCGCGGCTGAGGACCACGACGTCGCCTTTATCGTGATGATGGCCGGCTCCGGCGTACCCGGAGACCAGATTATTGTGGAACAGTTGCGGCTCATCTCCGAGGCAGATGGGGTGAGCAAGGAAAAGGCCGACAAGAACGCTGAAGACGAACGCGCAATGATTTCGCTGGTGGAAACCGAAAAGGATCCGGCGACGCTTGAACGCCTGCTGGGCGTGAAGCTCGCGGCCGTGGGAGTACCCGACGCGCAGATTGCCGCGCAGACCAAGGCTGTCACTTCGCCCTGGTTCCGCTACTTCCTCACCTATGACCCTGCCGTTGCGCTGCGCAAGCTCACCATTCCGGTGCTCGCAATCAACGGCTCACTCGACCTGCAGGTTCCGCCGGCGCTGAATCTGCCCGCGATCCGCAAGGCGCTGGAGGACGCGGGCAACAAGCACTTCGAGGTGGACGAACTGCCTGGGCTGAACCATCTCTTCCAGACGGCGAAAACCGGAGCGCCGTCTGAGTACGGCCAGATTGAAGAGACCATCTCGCCGGTGGCGCTGGAAAAGATGGCGAGCTGGATTCTGATGCGGTAGAGCCGATTTCGAAGAGTCCCTGCGCCCGCTCCTAAGCGCACAGCTAGTTAGTGAACGTGGAGAATGATGCGGCGATACGAGGTCATCGGCGGCGAGCCCTCGCCCGTCACGGCGAGAATGATGTGTGCGGTTCCGGCGCCTTTGCATGGAATCATCGGTAGCCAAACCGGCCGGCACGCCGCATCGGCACGGACGGTCACTCGCGCGGTATCGGCGCCGGTCAGAGTCACGGCTGCCAGGTTTCCATCGGCGCTGCCTGCCTCTCCATAATGAAACCAGCGGAAGTGCAGCGTGCGCCCATCCGGATCGACACTGCGGCTTGCATCGAGCACCACTTGCTGCCCAACCTTCACATCCATCTCAATAACCGATGTACCGGGCGTTCCATTCACATTTACCAGCGAATTGTGACTCGCATGCGCGTAGTCAGAGACGGTCCACGCCATCCGCGCCGCAAAGTCATTTTGAAATGCCTCGCGCCAGCGCCAGATGGTCGCCTGGTCCGACACATGCTGCACGCCATCTATGCCAACCACCGTGTCCTGCGAGGTAACGCGTGCAAACTCGTCGCCGCCCTGGGTCCAGAGGTCGTGCGTCTCTCCATACGGCCGGCGATGGACGTAGCGCCCGCCCCAGCCGCCCCAGTCGGGCCGCCGGTATGCGTTCAGGCCGTTGTCGATCAGGCCGAGGAACGATGGCGTATCGCCCTCCATGATGAAGGCAAAGCGCGGGTACAGCATGCCCAGCGGGCCCTTTCGGATATTGGCGTCCAGCCACTCGTTGGTGACGGTCGTGAAGTCGGCGCCCGCACCGTTGCGGTAGTAGGCGTCGCCGCTGATACCGGTCCAGGTGGCATAGTAGTATTCGCCTCCGGTTGGTGTGGAGGGCATGACGATGTAAAAGATGTCCGGAAACTCGTGGCGAATCCACGGCCCCGCGTCGTCCTGGTCACTGATGGAATAGACTCTCAGCCTGCCCGCGAGCTTTTGAATTTCCGCCTCCGTCCGCGTTGTTCGTAGCTCGATCAGCGCCTGCGCCAGCGTGTTTGCGCCGCCCCATAGGCAGATCCACAAGGGCCGGCTGTCGTCCCGCTCCACGGCGCGCACAATCGCCTGCGCGCCTTCGGACGATTTGCCGTTGCCAGTGGCAGCCATCCCGTACGCTGTTTGCCCGGCGTAGACACGGCCGGCAAGCTCAGCAGCCGTGGGCCAGCCCCTGGCGTGAAGCAACAGATTCGGCCGCACCTGCCCATAAGCGTCGATCAGTGTCCGCATGGTCTCAGGATGGATCGCGTTCTTCTGCCATGTGGAAGTTGTGGCGATCAGCCCTTCGATGTCGAGTTCATTGGAGTAGAGCAGCAGCCGCACCAGCGACATCTGATCGTCCGGCTCGTTGCCGATGTCGCTGATGATCATCACCCGGGGATGCCCGGTGAAGTCGTCGATGTGCGTCGGCGGCAACGCCTGCGCGCCGAGATAGTTCGCGCCAGCAAGAAAGCCGGCCAGCAAAAGAAAGAATCCGATTCTTTCGCGATAGTGCTGGGCTCTCAGTCCCTTCGCGTGCCCACGCTGGTTCGTGCTCATCGATTCGCCTTCCATAACGATTCTGGCATACCTGCGGCTGCAGAAAAGCCCCGCTCATCTGAGCAGGGCTTTTCTGTTTTGAATCCTCACGCCGTGTTGCGCGTCTCAACGCTTCTCCGCCGCCGAACCCAGTTTGGCTTCGGCTTCGGCAATCACATGCAGCGCTTCAGCGAACTTCTCTTCGCTGTCGCCGGCCTCGTTCCACTGCTTGTGGCCGCGATCCAGTTGCTGCTGGGCGCGGGGTACGTCGATCTCCTCGGGCTTGAGCGCGTCGGTGGCCAGGATGGTGACGCGATCGGGCAGCACTTCAACAAATCCCCAGCTCACGTTGTACCGCGATACGCTCTCCGGGCCATCGGGACCGCCGTGCAGCGTGACATCGCCGGCACCGAGTTCGGCAACGAGGGGCGCGGCGCCGTAGAGCACTTCCATGTAGCCCGACTTGGCCGGCAGCTCGACCGCCGAGGCCGCATGCTCAAAGAGCGTGCGCTCGGGCGT
>PMWR01000024.1 GCA_003166055.1 Acidobacteriaceae bacterium | reverse complement strand
GTTCTCGCCCCTGCAAGACGAAGTCGCCGCCATTAACCGCCGGGGCAGAGAACTCTCTGCTGCAGTCGGAAACCGGCGGTTTGCACCAGGCGCATACCGCGAGCAGCAGGGAGAGAGGAACTACTTTGCTGTGCCGCATCTTTGCCTCTACTGATATGCGCCGATGTTGTATCCTGAGCCGTTCGCCGGTAGAGGATTGCCAAAGAAGTCCTGTGAACCCATTGTGCATCCAGTGATTCCGGTACACACATTGGTTCCCGCGCCGATGGCTGGAGATCCGGTCTCGAGCCTAAACGCGGAGGTGGGCATGCCGGTAGAGTGGCTCGTGGGGTTGTCCAGCATGGGATCGGCGACAAGGCTGTGGGCTTCCTGGGTGCTCGCCGCCTGATATGCAGCCACGCTGTTATAGGTGTTGCCATTCCACGACCATTGCGGAGAGCCGCTCCCGGTTGTCCAGTAGATGTTGTAATCAAGCGCAAAAGCGGATGTTGTCGCAACCAGACCTGGTACAGCGGAATACACAATATTGTTTTCAAAGAAAGTTGGCGAAGAGCCATTGTAAGTTGCCGCCGCGGTGTTTAGCAGAGACGCCGGCGTTGCCGGATTCCAGTAAAAAGTGTTGTTGTATATCTGCACACCATTGAGCGATCCCCCATCCCAGGTGGAAAGAAACACATCGCCCTGGTAGGAAGTTGCGGGGTTTTGGGCATTGTTGGAGCAAACGTTATAGCGAACAATACTGTTAGTGTCTACGCTATTCTCCGCTCCGAATACCGAGATGCAATAACCGGCGGAATCATGCCCGTAATTGTATTGCACGATGTTATCGCTGTTGTAGTAGTCGATGTCGAAATCGCCTCCGTCGTGTGCGCTCCATGTCTGGTTGTCATACGATTCGTTGTTCTGGATAGTACAGGTATGGCACCACCATTCCCACAGGCCACCCGGAGTGCTGCTGCCGCAATTGGGGCACAGACCCGTGTGATAGACCACACTGTTCTCAATGGTTCCGTTGGTAAGTTCCAAGATCAGTATGCCGTCGCCGTAGACGTCGTGGGCGGTTGAGCTCTGCACGGTCACTTTGCTTCCCAGTGTTTGCGTGCTGTTTCCCGTCCAGGCGCCACCGGCGTTCACATATATCCCTTCGGAAACATTGCTGGGGCCAGCCGTAACGCCATCGATCGAGATATCGTTCATTGTCTGACCAAGCCCATTGGCACTGAAAAACACCTCACCGGAGTCGCCCCGCGTAGCCGATGTGCCTGTCGCGTTGTGAACATTCAGATTCTTGAGGTAGATGTGATACAGCGGTTCACCAGCTTCATTTCCGGTGGCATAGACGCCATACGTTACTCCCCCGATAATCTCCAGGTCATTGATCTCCCAGTATGACTGGTTGTTCAGCAGGATGACCTGCTGGTTGGTAGAACCGCCGTTCAACACCGGCAGGTTTCCGGTGCCATAGGCATCCACCACGATGGGGTAGCCGTTTGCCCCGGAGCCCAGGGGCGCCAACATGCCATTGCAAGTCGTTCCCCGGTTAAACAATAGCGAATCGCCGGCGATGAAAGCATGGGAATTGACATCGCTCAGACTGTTCCACGGAGAGCTCTGTGCGCCGTTTCCGTCTGAGGCTGCAGAACAATCCACGTAGTGCGCCGCCGCGGTCAGATTGATGGTGTAGGGTGCTGTGGCAACCGCGCTGTTCGAGTATCCGGTGGCTACCGCGATGGCTTCAAGAGTCTCAGCCGCCGACACCGTGATTGCGCCTGTGTACTTGGTCGAAGAACTTGTCGGCGTAGTCCCGTTGCTGGTGTAGTACATGATCGCGCCCGTCACCGTATCCGCAATAGTCACAGTCTGCGCAGAGGAGTACGTTCCGGCTGCGGGCGAGAACGTGGGCGTGGGCAACGTGGGCGTAGACGTCGCCCCGCTTCCGCCACCATCGGAAGAGCATCCGGAACTGACCAACGCCAGAAAGAGCAGAACTTTAGCTCCAAGAAACGGCAGCGCAGGCAAGAATACAACTCTGCTCAACATGCTGCATGTCCTCAATTCAAGAACTCTGCGTCGCAAAGGGCTGCGCCGGTAGCGATCCTTCACTGCCGGCGGCCCGTTGTTGGCATTACCATTCGAAGCGAGCGCCGAGCTGGCCGGTGCGGTTGCCGTAAACACCGTCTACGTGTCCGAAATACCCGGTGCCGAAACTCGTGTCGGGATTGTCCCAGTAATGACGGTTGAAGACATCGAAAAACTCCGCACGTAACGTGACGACATAACGGCCATCGGACCCAAACTTGGTCTTTTTCAGCAGGCTTGCATTCTCCGATGGAGCTGCCCAGCCGCGCCAGTTGGTAAACAGCGTCGGACTGTTGCCGAGTTGGCCGTAAGTCGGATTGGTGAAATTGTTTGGATTTACAAAAAGGCTGTCCGGATCGGGGGCTGTTCCGGCAACGGTTGGATTCCATGACGGATTGTATTTCTTAAACTGGTTCTTGAAGCTCGCGCCGGGGGCGACATTGGTATAGACGGCGCTCCATCCGGGGTAGTAATTTGTTGAACCCACCGCGCCCATCTCACCCGCGTTGCCATAGGAAACGATTGTTCCCGCAATCCAGCCGCCGACCAGATAGTCCAGAATGCGGGAGTCGGAGAGGAACCGGCGTCCTTGGCCCAACGGCAGACCATAAGTGAGATAGCCTTTCACCGTGTCATAAATATTCGGCCATCTTGCTTCCTGCTTGTACTTATAAGGATCCTGCCACCAGTAATTCATACTCCAGGTTTCGATAAAGGCCGACCCGGTGTTGCCGGTGGTGCGTGACCGGTTATAGCTGACGTCCAGGTTCAATGACCCGTGCTGCTTCATTCCCTCGACAGTATAGGCGTTGTATCCCGACTGGCCAAGCGGCGAATTCGTAAAGAAGATGCCTCCGTCGTAGCCGGCCTGGATCTGCGGGTACGGAAAGATGGCAAAGTAAGCTTCGCCTGCGAAGCCGGGATATGGATACGGAACGCCGGCACTGGCGGCTGAACCGGAATCATAGACCCAGTCCCATTCATTGCCGGAGTTCAGCAGCGCCTGATAAGTCGGCCATGTCGGATAGTTGGTC
>PMWR01000168.1 GCA_003166055.1 Acidobacteriaceae bacterium | reverse complement strand
CCGGCCTCGATCGCCTCGGCGAGTTGGTCGATGCTGCCAATTTTGGCGGCGTCCCATAAGAGCGCGACCGTCTTGGGGCCCATGCCGGGAAGCTTCAGCAGTTCCAGCAGGCCGGCGCCGTATTTGGCCAGCAGTTCGTCGCGGAGCGGGAGCGTGCCCGTGGCGGCGATGGCCTGCAGGTTGGCCGCCATTCCTTTGCCAATGCCGGGGATCTCCAGCAGCCTGGCCGTCTCAGCCGAAGCGGCCATCAGGTCGACAGTGGTTTGTTCGGCGGCCTCGGCCGCGCGGCGATAGCTGCGAATGCGAAAGCCGTCGCCGCCGTCAATTTCAAGCAAGTCGGCGGTTTCGGCCAGCAATCGGGCCATGGTGGGGTTGTCCATCGGAAAAGTCTCCGCTGACAGTATCGGATAAAACAGGGAATAGGGAATAGGGATTAGGGATTAGAAAACAGTGCATTGCAACTGCGCGCGCTCGGGGCACACCATAAACCTGGACTCCCGTTGGCCGGAAGTGCGATGTGTGCCCGACGTGTGCCCGATGCGTGATAAGGAGCGGCAATCTGGACACACCTGTCGTGCACCACGTGCGGGTGGTCTTGCATTACACCCGGCGAACTCCGCTGTCAGGCAGCGCTGTGAGCTGCGGCGTCTCTGTAACGGACCACCGCATCGGCCTGGGGACCCTTTTGGCCCTCGACGATGTCGAACTCGACGTCGTCGCCCTCTTTCAGCGTCTTGTACCCATCCAGTTGAATCGATGAGTAATGGACGAATACATCTGGCCCGTCTTCACGTCCGATGAATCCGTAGCCCTTGGCGTTGTTGAACCACTTGACCTTCCCTTTGTGTTGAGCCACAGGCTCCGCCTTCCTTTGATTCGCTTGAAGTCAGGGCGAGCGATGTTGATGGGGACGCCCGCCCTAATAATCTAAGACGCGTAAAGGCGTTGAAAGGTTGAGTCGGATTTTAGAGTTAAGTCCCGCGAAATGGGATAGGGCCGGGATTGCCCCCGGCCCTGTCTGGAAAGGACTGAATTGATTGACTTAGAAGCGCGGCAGGAATTATTTCTTGCGCTTGCCGGCCACTTTGCGCGCGTACAGCAGCACGCTGGTGAGCGTCTTTCCGTCCAGAATCGCGCCCTTCTCGATCATTTTGAGCACTTCGGAGAGCTTGACCAGGCGAAATTCGATATGCTCGTCGGCTTCCGGATGGGCATTCCCGGCCAGCAGACCCTCGGCAACGAAGATCTTCATCGATTCGCCCAGGAACCCGGGGCTCGCGTAGTACTCGACCAGCGGTTTCCACTTTTTCGCGCTATAGCCGGTTTCCTCAGCCAGTTCTCGCTGGGCGCCGGCGAGAGCATTNNTCGATCACGATCCATGGATCCTTCTTGCTCTTCGAGTTGTCGATGGCCAGGATCACCACGCTGCCGTTGTGGCGGATGACGTCACGTTCGTTGTGCGTCCCGTCGGGCTCAATCAGCTTGTCGTGGAGCACACGGAAGAGCGGACCCTGGTAGACGACCACGGAGCTGAGCAGTTGCGCCTTCTCGACGACCGCCGGGTTGAGAGCCTTCAACTTCTTCCCCTTGGCGGGCTTTGCCTTTTTGGCCACCGGCTTTGATTTACTCTTCNNGGCTTTCGCAGCCTTCTTCTTGCTCGCCATTTTTCTTCAATCTCCTCGACTCTGTAAAGAAAAGTCGACATTACGCCTTTGACAAACCCAAGACTCAAGACGGGGTATATGGGCAGGGAATTACCAGTTGAAGTGATGTTTCAACCACATTCCAAGCACACTGAGGCCGAACGTTAACAATAAAAGAAATACAGCCCAGACGCCTTTGCTTATCGTCTTAGCGATGGGCCTCAATATGTCAAACTTCGCCTTTGTCTCTACGACATCTTTAGCAATGGCCTCAATCTTTGACTTGGAATCGTCAACCGCTGCCGTGATAAAGCCGATCGATGATTCGATCGAGGAGAGACGCTGATAGATTCCATAGAAATTATCTACGGATGCACCGCTCCCACTCGTGACTGTTATTGAGTCCGGAGTCGAATCTTCGTCTCTCGGGTTTTTAGACTGGCGCGGCGGTCCCAAGCTCAGCTCCCTGTTTGGTTGCAATCCATTCCCATATCGATTTAGAGCTGCGACCAAAATAGCCTTCTGCACGCACAACGATGCCGCTGCCAATCGGATCGACGGTTCCTAAACCAATCCGATCGCAAACCTCTTTGGTTGTAGTCGCGGTGGGCGCAATCACAAGCCACTCTCCTGTACCAACCTTCAAAAAGAGCCACGGGGAGATGGTCTGGAGGCGCGCTTCCACGGCTGCCGCAGTTACTGCGTCGGGTAGTGCAAAGATTGCGAACAGTGCATTAGGAGTTGCCATCGGATCAATTCTACCTGCCGCGCACTCGCTATACGCAATGCGAGCCGTTATAGTTCGATGCGTTTGGAGCACCTTTGTACCATTGTGACCCCAAAATAGGCAATTCCCTATTTGGGTGCCTTGTTCGGACTCTCAGGGTTTTGCCGTGTTTTCTCGGCTGGCCTCACCTCCAGCACGTCCTTCATCACTTCCTCAAACGGCAGTGGGATGTGCGGGATTGGCTTCTCGCTTGTCGCTTGCTTGGGCAAAGTATACGCACTGCGCATGCTTCCCGCTGCCACCCATGAGGCACTTCTGCATCGATTGCGCCCGGCGTGGCATCCTTAACAGAGCCGAACAGCGAGTAAACCGCAAACCGCAAAGCTGGGGAATGAAAAGCAAGGGAACGAGTTGCTGACCGCCGAGTGTTTTCCCATCACCGTTGCGCCGGGCCTGCACCGGCTTTTCCTGGACTTCTGCGCCGGCGATGACGCGGTGCGTCCGTTCTACTCCTCGCTGCCGCCGGATGAGAGCTGGCAGACACGCCCGTCTCTGCCTGCGCACTGGCCGGAACTGGTTCGGCTGCTGGGGGAACAGAATGCGTCGCCGGCAGCCGCGCCAGCGCTGGCAGCTCTCGGCGCCGGTGCGGGAACGGTGGTGACGGGGCAGCAGGTTGGCCTGTTCGGCGGCCCGCTTTTTACGCCGTTCAAGGCGGCTTCGGCCCTTGCACGCGCGCGCCAGGCCACGGCGGCGGGCAGGCCTCACGCTGCCATCTTTTGGCTGGCTACGGAAGACCACGACTTTGCCGAGATCAATCACGTCACCTTCCCCGCGCGCCGCGAGCTGCGCAATCTGGTCTACGAAAATGCGCCTGCGGCCGCACGGCCTGTTGGCGGCCTGGTGCTCGACGACTCGATTACCCCTCTGGTGGATCAGGCATGGGAGCTGCTGGGCTTTTCTGACGCCATGGAAACGCTGGCCGAGGCCTACAAGCCAGGCCGGACGTTTGCCCAGGCCTTTGCCGAGTTTTACTCGAAGGTCTTTGCCGCGCAGGGTCTTCTTGTGCTCGATGCGTCGAGCCGTGAACTCCACCGCCTCGGTGCACCTGTTCTCCGCGCCGGCATTGAGCGCGCCGACGAATTCCACGCCCGGCTCACCGAGCGCAACGCCGAACTCGAAGCAGCGGGCTACCACGCGCAGGTAGCCGTCGCCGCACAATCCAGCCTGCTGTTCCTCATCGACGACAAAACCGGCGCGCGTGTGGCCCTGAAACGCCTGCCGGAAACAGCGTCGGAGCCGGATGGAAGTTGGCAAGTTGGCCGTGAGAGAATCTCCACCTCGGAATTACTTGGCATACTGGATGCCGCGCCGGAGCGGATCTCGCCCTCGGCGCTGCTGCGTCCCGTGTTTCAGGATTTTCTGCTGTCCACATCGCTCACCATCGGCGGCCCTGCGGAGATCGCCTACTTCGCCCAGTCCGCTGTGCTGTTTGAGAAGATCCTGGGACGCAGGACGCCAGTGCAACCGCGCTTTTCAGCAACCCTGATTGAGCCGGCAATCGCCGATCTCCTGCGCAAGCACGAACTGACTTTGGAACGGGTCTTCAGCGAGACTCCAGACACGCTGGCCAGGCTGCTTGCGGCGCGCGCAATGCCTATCGAGGGCAAACAAAAGCTGGCTGCCACAGGCAATGCCCTGGACGCCGAACTAACCACGCTGCTCGAATGGATGCGCGCCCAGGACGCCGGCCTTGGCCGTTCGGCGGAGACCGCGGCCAGCAAAATGCGCTACCAGATGAATCGCCTGCGAACGCTCGCCGCCAACTTCCAAATGCAGCGCGAGGTTTCTCTTGGCCGGCATGCGGAGGCCATCTGCCAGTCGCTCTATCCCGCCGGCGGATTGCAGGAGCGGCTCCACGGCGCAGCCTTCTACTTTGCCCGCTACGGTTTTGAGCTGGCCGAAGATCTGGTTGCGCAGGCGGCGAATCCATGCCCGGGGCACACGGCGCTCTGGCTGTGAAACAGGGGTCAGGGGTCAGGGATCAGGGGTCAGGGAATGCAGCTCCGGCGCTGCTGTTTTGAGCGTAATTCGCCGACAACTGACAACTTAAAACTGATCCCTGATCCCTGACCCCTGATCCCTGCTCTGTATAATCCTCCCCATCGGCGGGAGGCGCAACGTGAGACGTTTCTTCGTGATCGCAGCCATCGGTCTGCTGGCCTGTTGGGNNGCGGGCGCCAACAATGACTTCCTGGCCATCCAGACCATCCGCCTGTGGCCCGGCGATGCCCCCGAGGCCAAAGGCAAGGCCTGCGAAGACATACCCACCCTGACCATCTTCGAGCCGCAGAGCGGACAGGGGAACGGGGCGGCGGTAGTGGTTCTTCCGGGCGGAGCGTATATGCATCTGGCGGCAAACCTCGAAGGCCGGCAGGTGGCCGACTGGTTCACCGCGCGCGGCTTTCGCGCCTTCGTACTCCAATACCGGCTATCCTCAAACGGCTATCTGCTGCCCGTGCCGTTGCTCGATGCGAGGCGCGCCGTGCAACTGGTGCGGGCGCGGGCGCTCGATTATCACATCGAGCCCAATCGCATTGTGATGATCGGCTTCTCCGCCGGGGGGCACCTGGCTGCGCTGGCCGCCACGCAATTCGCGCCCGGCAATCCCGATGCGGACGATCCCATTGCCCGCGCGTCCAGCCGCCCCGACTACCTCGTGCTCGGCTACCCCTGGATCGGCGCCATCTCCAGCGANNCTCTTCAACGTGATGGACCGCTGCGAAGCGCTCCGTGCCGCGTACTCGCCCGACTTGTTCGTCAACAAGGACACGCCGCCCACGTTCATTTATCACACCTTCAACGACCAGACGGTTCCGGTGGAGCAGGGGCTGCGCTTCTACGAGGCGCTGGTCAAGGCCGGCGTGCCTTCCGAGATGCACATATTCGCCAAAGGAGGCCACGGCAGCGGCCTGGGCAAGGGCGATCCGTCTCTCGGCCAATGGCCCGTTCTGCTTGAGACATGGCTCCGCGCCCAGGGATTAATTACACACAATGAGTCCAATGCCCGGCCTTAACCGTCATGGATAAACAAGCTTCACACTCGATGTGCGAATAGGCTCCAGGATCGATACATCCGAATCCCAGCGCTGTGAATCGCAACGATAACCCCACTCTTTCGGAGGTTCGCTCTTCATGAAAACTGCCCGCCGGTTTGCCCTGTGCATGCTCGTTGCCCTGTCCACGCTGTTCTTCAGCGCCGCCGCTCCAGCACAGGAGCCGCGCACTCCTACCGCTCAGGCCACCGCCGAGCAACACAGAGACACGACCGAACATAAAGATACTGACAACAAGGACAACAAGGACGCCGCGACGCCCATTCCCCCCGAGAAGACCGTCCCCACCCATCACGAGGTCACCCTCGGCGGCAAGACACTCAAGTACACCGCGACCGCCGGCACCTTGCTCATCCGCGATGAAGAGGATAAGCCCTACGGCAGCATCTTCTACGTGGCCTACACCCTGGATGGCGCCGAGCCCCAGTCGCGCCCCGTTAGCTTCCTCTACAACGGCGGCCCCGGCTCGTCCACGCTGTGGCTGCACATGGGATCGTTTTCGCCGGTGCGCATTGAGACCGACAGCCCCAATCCCACCGCAGGCCCGCCCTTCAAACTCGTTCCCAACCAGTATTCGCTGCTCGACAAGACCGACCTGGTCTTCATCGACGCGCCGCTTACCGGCTACTCGCGCGCCGTGGGCAAAGGAACCGCCAAGGATTTCGCCGGCGTGGACCAGGACCTGCGCGCCTTCGACCGTTTCATCCAGCGCTATCTCAATGTGAACCAGCGCTGGAACTCGCCCAAGTTCCTCATCGGTGAATCCTACGGGACAACCCGCTCCGCGGCGCTGGCCGACATGCTCGGCAACGATGGCGTGCAGTTGAACGGCGTGGTGCTCATCTCGTCGATCCTCAACTACAACATCCGCGCCGGCGGCTATGACATGCTCTACATCTCCAACCTGCCCAGCTACGCGGCGGCGGCCTGGTATTACAACAAGGTTCCCAACAAGCCGGCCAAGATTGGGGACTGGGTGCAGCAGGCGCGCGAGTTCGCCTCCGGTCCCTATGCGCACGCGCTTTTCGCGGGCGCCAACCTGCCGGCCGCGGAGTTTGATTCGGTGGCCAAAGAAGTGAGCAAGTTCACCGGCCTCAGTGTCGAATACGTGAAAGAAGCCAAACTGCGCATCTCGCCCACACGCTTCCGCAAAGAGATTCTCCGCGACGACGCACGCACGCTGGGCCGCTACGACATGCGCTTCGAAGGCGTGGATATTGACTCGGCCGGCGAGAATCCCGGCTACGACGCTTCCGACTCCGGCATCACGGGCGCCTTCGTTTCCGCCATCCACGACTACCTCGCCCGCGAGTTGAAATACGAGAGCACCGAGACCTACCGGCCTACGGCATACGACATCGTGCAGTGGGATTGGAAGCATCGCCCCACCAGCGGCGGTTTCGGAGGAGGCGGGGGCGGCGGCGAGCAGTCCCAGCCCTACGTGGCTGCCGACCTGGGCAGCGCCATCCGCAAGAACCCGCACCTGAAGGTCTTCTCGGCCAACGGCTACTTTGACCTGGCCACGCCCTTCTTTGCCACCGAGTACGATCTCTCGCACATGGATCTCGACCCCACGCTGCGCGGCAATGTGCAGTTCGGCTACTACCCCTCAGGCCACATGATCTATCTCAACGTCGACGCGCTGCACCAGTTGAAGGACGATCTGGCTGAGTTCATCACTAAAGCCGAGTAAGCAACTGCTGAAGAAGGAAGATCGAGGCAGGTTCAAAACGCCAGTTACAGCGGTTTCCAGACAGCGGAAACCGCTGCGAGTTGGCCGTAGTTGTCCCGTAATGTGAGGAACCCGGAAACAGGCCCCAAAATTAGAGGCGGGCCAACGGTCTCGGGAGTGGAAGGACTTCCCGGAACCGCTGGCCCGCTGGACCCTGAACCGGGTCTGGGTGGTATTCTTAGTTTAGGCCTGTTCCAGTCAAAAGCAAGTTCTTTTTTGAACTAAATTCCCGATTCGTGACAGCAGTCACAGGACCCCGGCAATTAAGCCCCAACTTCGTTGACCTTGGGGGTCCGCCCCTGATAAAAATAAGTGTTCCACCCACAACAGAAGACCGATAGAGACTGTCTGAAACTCCGTTACCAGCATGCAAGATATCTTTCAACAAATCGGGGCGCTACTGATTGGCGCCATACCCACGATTCTGCTGTTCATCGTGCTGGTCCTGGCCTACCAGTTTCTGGTGCAGGGACCGCTGACGGCCACTCTGCGGCAGCGCCGCGCCCGTACCGAGGGCGCGCTTGAAGACGCGCAAAAGGCCATTGCCCAGGCCGAGGCCCGCGCGGCTGAATATGCCGCGAAGTTGCGCGAGGCCCGCGCCGAGGTTTATAAGGTTCGCGAGCAGCGCGTCAAGCAGTGGAACGCCGAGCGCGAGGCCGCTCTCGACGCAGCCCGCAAAGCGTCGGGGTTGAGGGTAAACCAGTCCAGGGCCGAGCTCGAGGCCGAGGCCGCAGCCGCCCGCAAGGTCATTCAGGCCTCGGCGGCGGATTTGGCCAATCAGGTGGTCCTCGCGGTGCTTCCGCTTGCCGCCGGGGGTTCCCGTTGAGAAACACGATTTCGGCAACTTCGAATTTGCAATTTCGCTCTTCCAGGCGCTTGTTTTGGATTGCGCTCATCGCCGTGTTGGCTGTCGGCATTGCGGTTGCGCCGCGGCGAGCGATTGCCCAACAGGCGGCTCCGGCGGCAACGGCATCCCAGCACTCTGTGACAACGGCAGCCAAAGCGCCTGAGTCGAGCGAAGATACGGCGGACGATGAAGCAAGCAACAAGTTCCGCCACAACCCGCTGGTGAAGTCGTCCGCCAAGGTGCTCCATCTTTCCGTTGAGACTACGGCTCGCTCGTTTGAATTCCTCAATTTCGCCATCATAGTGCTGGGCATCGGCATTCCACTCTACAAGTTTCTCCCCAGGTTCCTCCGCAATCGCGCGGAAAAAGTGCGCGCCGATATCGAGTCCGCCCGCAAGGTGACCGAAGACGCAAATTTCCGCCTGAGCGCGGTGGAGGCCAAACTCGCCAGCCTGGGAAATGAGATCCAGAAATTCCGCGCCGAAGTGGAGGCGGAGAGCCTGCAGGACGAGGCGCGCATCAAGGCCGCCCTGGCCGAGGAGAGTGCCCGCATTGTGGCGTCGGCCGAGCAGGAGATTGGCATGGCGGCGGCGCAGGCCACACGAGGGCTGCGCAACTTTGCCGCCGATCTGGCGATCGATCAGGCCTCCAGGCAACTGAAGCTTACGCCGGAAACCGATCGAGCCCTGATCGCTGAATTTGTCGGCAACGTGGAAAAGGGAGGGCTGAACTAAATGGCCGCCTTTGTCTCCCGCTACGCCAGCGCTTTTCTCGATGTGGTCACAGCTGAAAAGCTGGACACGGCCGCGATCGACCGCCAGATCGCCGATTTTCTTGCTACCTGGGACGGCAGCCCGGAACTGCGCGAATTCTTCGTGAATCCTGCGATTCCCGCGATTGAAAAGGTGGGGATACTGGATAAGTTAAATGCAAAACTGGGGCTCCGCAAGGAACTGCGCAACCTGTTGGCGGTTCTCATCAACAACGGCCGCATCGGCCAGGTGAGCGAAGTGATCCAGGCCTATCGTCGCCTGCTGCAGGAGCAGTTGGGCATTCGCCAGGCGGAGATTGTGACTGCGCGCGAGCTGAGCGAGCAGGAGCGCGGCGCGCTGGTGATGGATGTTGGCAGGCTGGCCGGTTCGCGGATTGAAGCCAGCTTCAAGGTCGATGCGGGCATCCTGGGCGGCACGGTGGTGCGCATCGGCTCCACGGTTTATGACGGTTCGGTGCGCGGACGCCTGGCTCGTTTGAAGGAAGCGTTAACGGCCGGCTGATGCCGGCAGGGGTCAGAGATCAGGGATCAGGGATCAGAAGACGCCGATCCCGGAGTCAAGGGTTTTTGCGGTCAAGCAGTAACGGAAATTTGAATTTGGAACCGGGCGAAAGGGAAGTCAGCGGTTGCAGGCCGGCGGGTTAGATGGCGTTGGGGAGAGAAGACCCCTGACCCCTGATCCCTGACCCCTGATCTCTGATCTCTGATCCCTGAGGACAGAAATGGCTCAGATCAAGGCAGACGAGATTACACAGCTTCTTCGCGAGCAGATCGCGAACTACGATTCGAAGGTCCAGGTCGACGAGGTCGGGACCATTACTTCCCTCGGCGACGGCATTGCCCGCCTGCACGGCCTCGACAAGGTCATGGCGGGCGAACTGCTCAGCTTTCCGCACGACATCGCCGGACTAGCCCTGAGCCTCGAAGAAGATTCGGTTGGCGCCGTCATTCTGGGCGACTACACCGAGCTTCGCGAAGGCGACGAGGTGAAGCGCACCGGCAAGATTCTCTCCGTCCCGGTGGGCGAAGGCATGATCGGCCGCGTGGTCAACGCGCTGGGAATCCCCATCGACGACAAAGGGCCCATTGCCTCAACGCAATCGCTGCCTGTCGAACGCCTCGCCCCCGGCATCATCGACCGCCAGCCCGTGCGCGAGCCCATGGCCACCGGCCTCAAGGCCATCGACGCCATGATTCCCATCGGCCGCGGCCAGCGCGANNATCTGCATCTACTGCGCCATCGGCCAGAAGCGGTCTTCGATTGCGCAGGTTGTGCAGACGCTGACCGAAGCCGGCGCCATGGGACACACGGTCATCGTGGCTGCCTCGGCCTCTGAGCCGGCGCCGCTGCTTTATCTAGCTCCTTACGCCGCCACGGCCATCGGCGAGTACTTCCGCGATTCCGGTAAACACGCTCTGGTGATGTACGACGATCTCTCCAAGCACGCCATGGCGTACCGCGAGATTTCNNCTGCTGCTGCGCCGCCCGCCGGGCCGCGAAGCCTATCCCGGCGACGTCTTTTATCTCCACTCGCGCCTGCTGGAGCGCTCGGCGAAGCTGAGCAAGGAAAGAGGCGGCGGCTCGCTCACCGCGCTGCCGGTCATCGAGACCCAGGCCGGCGACGTCTCGGCTTATATTCCCACCAACGTCATCTCCATCACCGACGGCCAGATCTTTTTGGAAACCGATCTGTTCAACTCCGGCGTTCGTCCCGCCGTCAACGTCGGCCTCTCGGTTTCGCGCGTAGGCTTCTCGGCGGCTATCAAGGCGGTCAAGCAGGTTGGTTCCACGCTCAAGCTGGATCTGGCGCAGTATCGCGAACTGGCGGCATTTGCTCAGTTCGGCTCGGATCTCGATCCGCTCACCCAGAAGCAACTGAACCGCGGCAGCCGCTTGACGGAATTGCTCAAGCAGCCGCAGTTCCACCCGCTCACCTGGCAGCAGCAGGCCGTGGTGCTTTTCGCCGGAACACAGGGCTACCTCGACGACCTCAAAGTCACCGACATCCGCGCCTTCGAAGATGGCCTGTACAAGTACTTTGACAACGCGCAGACCGCGTTCATGGATGAACTGACCACCAAGAAGGCATTCGACGACGACCTGCGAAACAAGCTGCATGCGGCGCTGAAGGAATACTCGGCGAACTTCAAGGCGGAGCTGGAAGCGGCCAGTGCGAAGTGACGAGTGGTTAGTAATTAGTGGTTAGTAAGAGCCGAAACGGCGTAGCCACTGAGAACTGATTACTCAACACTAAGCACTAACCACTAAACACTAGGCACTCACTATGGCAAACGTACTCGATCTACGGCGTCGCATCCGCAGCGTGAAAAACACGCGGCAGATCACCAAGGCNNAAGCTGCGCCGCGCCCAGGAGCGGGCGCTCGCGGCCCGGCCCTACGCCAAAATGATCACCAGCGTTCTGGAATCGCTGACCCGGCGCGCCGAAATCTTTGATCCAGTCACCGGCAACCTGCGCCATCCGCTCTTTGCCACGCGCGAAGAGAAGCGCATTCTGCTGGTCATCGTCAGCGGCGACAAGGGNNATCGACATCGAGGCCGTGGGCCGCAAGGGCCGCGACCAGATGCGCCGCCATTTTCCCGCGGCCATCTACAACGAAACGACGGATGAGAACGGCAATAAGCGCCAGGTCCGCGACCGGAAAAAGAAAGTTGAAGTCACCGGCGATCACCCCGGCATGCTGACCAAGCTCGAGACAACGCGCGTGTACGAGCTGGCGCAGAGCATTATCTCCCGCTACGTGCATGAAGAGATCGACGCCGCCTACATCGTCTACAACGAGTTCAAGTCGGTCATCCANNTTACCGGCGCCACCGAGCCCACCGAAGAGGAACGCGAGCGCACCGCCGAGGCCGCATTGAGCGCGGGGATTTCGATTGAGCCGGTGGACACGGCGGAGGCCGACGCGGAAGCGAAGAAGTTCGGCACATCGCAGGTGGACTACATTTACGACGAGCCGGCCGAGGAGCTGTTCAACGGCCTGCTCCCGCAATACATTTTTTCCATGCTGTATCACGCCATGACGGAGTCGGT
>PMWR01000419.1 GCA_003166055.1 Acidobacteriaceae bacterium | reverse complement strand
TTCCTCGGCCCCGGCTTCGCCAATCTGGTATTGGCCCTCGCCATAGGCGGATGGGCCGGATACGCGCGCCTGGTTCGCGCCCAGGTCATGGCCGTCCGAGACCGTGAATACGTCGACGCCGCACGAGCACTGGGCGCCAGCGGCCTGCGCATCTTCTTCCGCCACATCCTGCCCAACATCGTCCAGCCTATCGTCGTCCAGGCCGCCATCGGCATGGCCGGCGTCATCCTCGCCGAGGCCACGCTGTCCTTTCTCGGCCTCGGCATTCCCGCGCCCGCGCCCAGTTGGGGATCGATGCTCAACGACGCTCGCTCCCACCTCTTCGACTCGCCCCACCTCGTGCTCTTCCCCGCACTAGCGGTAGCTGGCGCAGTCCTCGGATTCAACTTCTTAGGCGACGCCCTCCGCGACCGCCTCGATCCCCGAACCAGACTCGAATTGGGGCTTTGAGACTTCTATGGCACAACTGCAGATCGGGAACTGCGAACACTGTCAGAAGGAATATCGGTACGAGCTCTGGCACACTGGTTTCGCCGATTTGACCTACGCATATTGCGACGCATGCGGCTTGCTCGCAACGCTCAATCTCTGGGATCCAAGATGGTCCAAACTGCCGACCAACTCTTCGGGACACCGGGAAATCGAGGCGATCCTGGAGCCGTTTATTGAGCCATGCATTTGCGGCGGAGAATTCCGCAAGGGCTCCAAACCTCGATGCCCACATTGCAAATTCCCACTCTCCGCTGAGTACGCCGCATCATTCATTGAAGACAATGCACCGGGCACGGCAAAGGGATGGCGCTGGCAACGTAGCTGGAGCGGTTTGTATTGCTTCGCGACCGAGGACCCCGCCAAACCCGGAACCTTGAGACACATGCGAGACCCGTATCTTGCCTGAGAGGAAGATATGAAAATCGGCGTAATCAGCGACACCCATGGCCTCCTCCGCCCCGAAGTCGCTCCCGCCCTCGCCGGCGTGGAGCGCATCCTCCACCTCGGCGACATCGGCAAATTCTCCATCCTCAGCGAACTAGAGAAGATCGCCCCAGTCACCGCCATCAGCGGCAACATCGACCGCGAAGGCCCGTGCAGCGAACTCCCAGAAACTGAAGTAGCCCTAATCGCCGACCGCTACGTCTACATGCTCCACGACCTGAACACGCTTCACCTCGACCCCGCTGCGGGAAAATTCGCCGCCGTCCTCTCCGGCCACACCCACGTCCCCAACTTCTATACGAGAAAAGGCGTGCTCTACCTAAACCCCGGCAGTTGCGGCCCACGCCGCTTTCAGCTTCCCATCACCATCGCCCTGCTCACCGTCACCGACGCAGGCGAGTTCGATGCGAAGATCGTCCCGTTGAGTGCCGCTGAGTAACTCTGCGAGCATGGCTCTCTGCGCCTCATGCAAAGCCCAATACCTCCTTTAGACCCCCTTTACAAATAAGCTGTTCGAATCACCTCATCGCAACCCGCTTCCTGAGCGGCCCTGTGACCAATCGACTTCTCTTCCATGAGGCACCAAAAATGATCGCAACTTCGATCCTGCGCAGAGGTCTCTTCACTTCCGCCCTCGTCTTACTAATCGGAAGCATCGTTTCCGCACAGACGCCGCCCGCGGAAACTCAACCAGCCGCAGCGAGCGCCGGCACCTCAACCGACTTCTTCATCATGCCCGGATCGGACTTCGACCGGCCCGGTCTGGTTCCAAGGGCCAACCTGAACATCGGCATCGGCCACACCTTCGGCTTCCTTAAAAAAGACCCCATCGGCGACGAAGTGACCTTCGCCTATACCTACGAAAACGCAGGCTCCCACGGCTTCTTCCACACCAACTTCGGATCGCACACCGAAGCGCTCGGCATCATGAAAAACTTCAACCTGCCGAAAACAAAAGTCGTCACCGGGTACACATGGATCCAGGCCGGACTCACCAGTCTCACCGGCTACGCCCACGTTGAAAACCGCTTCTACGACGGCGAAGCGCTCGGCGCCGTGATCCATTTCAACGACCACAACGCCCTCTGGATTCAAGAGAGCTACGACAAGATTCCGACCGTCCCGTGGTACACCACCACCGGCATCGGCTACACGTGGAGCTGGTGAAACCGGCTCACCGTTAGCAACCACGGCGAGTTCGCGGCGCGGATCGTGCACCTTGACGGCCAGTGAAGGCGGTTCACTTGCCCGCTTCCGCTCTTCCTCGCAGAGGTCGTCTCTTGGGCTCGTGCTTCTCCAGCTTCGGCATTTGCCGCTTCATGAATTCATCGAACAGTGGCACTGTAAACGCCGTCTCGCCGTGGCGCTGGCTCCATACCATGCCCTTGTTGATCAGTTGCTGGCGCACCGTCGCAACCGAGGCGGCTTCGACGCCAAGGGTTGCGGCAATGTCGCCGGTTTGGTAGGGACCTGAGCCCAACTCCGCCATCGCTCGCAGGTATTTTTGCTGGAGAGGCGTAAGACGGTCAAAACGAACTCGAAAGAAATTGGCATCGAGATGGGAAATCACCCCCGGCGTTGCCCGTTCGACATCTACACGCCGGATTGGGCTCGCCGGCGCCGAATTCCAAACGTGAAAACCCCATTCCTGGATGAAGTACGGATACCGCTCTGTCACTCGGAGTATTTCGTCGACGGCGCCGTCTTCGAAGGCTACAGCTTCGTTCCTTGCCGGATTCACGAGCGCCGTGCGAGCCGCGATAGCTTCCAGTTGCCCCACAACAGGATAGGTGAAAAGACGCTCAGCATAGGACTTCGCATTGCCGGCGAGGGCAGCAATTTGAGGCAAGCCCGCTCCAACAAAGAACATGGGAAGATTACGCTGCGCAACCTCGTGGCAAGCGACAATCAGTGATGCGAGCTCCTCCGAAGAAAGATACTGTACCTCATCCAGAAAAATGCCGAGCGCTACGCCGCGCTCCTTCGCAGCTTCGCAAACCGCAACCATCAAATCGGGCAGATCCTGTTCAAGATTCCCGGTATCGGCGATCCCATTGGCTGGCTCAATACCAAGCTCAATCTCTCCGATCTTGACCTTGAATACCGACACGAAATTCCGCAAAACAGTGGATGCTCGGCGCACCAATTGCCCCGTCCCGGCCCTCAGGTCGAGACTATAGAGAACCTGACGCAACTCAGGCGCCAGCAGTTGAGGCAGCATTCCGCCTTCCGGAGCCTCCACCTTCGCCGTCCGGAATCCTTTGTCCTCGGCCATACCGTGCAATCGATTAAGCAAAACTGTTTTCCCAACCCCGCGCAACCCCAACAGCATCATCCCTTTAGTGGGCCGAGAGTCAAGCACACGGTCCATATCGATGGTTGCCTCTTCAAGCAGCCGGTCGCGCCCTGCTAGTTCTGGCGGCTGCAGCCCGGCTCCGGGCGCATACGGGTTGTTTCGACGATCCATAGCACGATTTTATCATAATTAATTACTTTAATTGGATACCTATTAACTAAATTAATTTATCTATATCTACTGTTCGGCCACTTCCCTTCTTACCGCATCCGCGGATTCACCCACCGGTTCACCACNNCCCAATCGACAGCAGGCACCCTTGCACCAGCGCGTAGTCGCGATTTGAAATCGCACTCACCGTCAGCCGCCCCAGCCCCGGCCAGCTGAAAATGGTCTCCGTAACAATCGCCCCAGCCAGCAGCGCGCCAAACTGCAACCCCACCACCGTCACAATCGGAACCAGCGCATTGGGCAGCGCGTGCCGCCACACCACCGCAGTCTCGCTCAACCCCTTGGCCCGCGCCGTGCGAATATAGTCCTGGCCCAGCTCCTCCAGCATCGCCGTGCGCACCATGCGCGTCAGAATCGCCGCCAGCGAAGCGCCCATCGCAATCGACGGCAGCACCAGGTAATGCCAGTCGATCGACCGCCCGCCGCCCGCATTCGCGCCTGAAACCGGCAGCCACCCAAGCAGAATCGAGAAGACCAGAATCAGCACCGGCCCCAGCACCAGCCCCGGAACAGACAGCCCGGTCAGGCTCACCACGGAAAGCGCCTGGTCCAGCCATCGCCCGCGCCGCACCGCCGCCAGAATCCCCGCCGGCAGCGCCAGCGCCAGCCCCAAACCAAGCGCAGTCAGCGTAAGCGCCATCGTGTAGGGATACCGCGCCGAAATCAGGTGCGCCACCGTGTCATGCAGCCGGATCGAGCTGCCCAGGTCGCCGTGCACCACGCCGTTCCAGTAGTGCAGATACTGCCTCCAAAGCGGCTGGTCCAGCCCGTACTGATGCCGCAGAGCCGTCAAATCAGCCGGCGTCGCGCCATCGCCCAGCATCTGCAAAATAGGATCGCCCGGCACCAGGTGAATCAGCAGAAAGACCAGCGAAACCAC
>PMWR01000029.1 GCA_003166055.1 Acidobacteriaceae bacterium | reverse complement strand
ATCAATGCGATCAAGCTGCCTTACCAGATCGTTAGCGGTTGCGGTTGAGTCCCGAAAGGGGACTAGACCATGTGGTTTCGGAGGGAAAAGCGAAGCTCGATTCAAACAATTTGGGATCAGTGAACTGCATTGGTTGAGTGACCGCTTCGAGGTGGAGATTTCTCGGTATAGCTGAAGTNNTCGGGGAGTGGCTCAGCCTGGTAGAGCACCTGGTTCGGGACCAGGGGGTCGGAGGTTCAAATCCTCTCTCCCCGACCAATATTATCAACAACTTATAGATAGTTAAACTTGACCCCCCGGGATTGACCCAGGTGCTCTAGTGCCGGAAGGTGCATCGAGATTGGGTTTCTCGCAGAGTCCTGGTTGCAAGACCATCTACAAGAATATCTGCGGTCGGAAGAATTTGGAATTGAGTATTCTCGCGTCTGTCATTACTTTGCGCTCTTTGGGTTGGGCCTTTCTGCGTTGTTCCATTTAGTGCACTGCTGGCTTTGATTTCCACCTCGGACGCTTCCGAAGAGCCTCCTCGACCACGCGTGTGGAGGTTTGGCTCGCATCCTCGATCGGCCTTTGACGACTCCCGCGCACATGTGCTGCATGGACGGCGAAGCTGATCGTCAACTCGTCAGGGCTTCGGGGGTCTGAGATAAACTCTGCTTTACACTGGGAACATCCGGAATACCCTGCCGGGACTCCTGAGGAATGAGTTCTTGTCTCATCTCGTCGTCGCGTTCATTATTCGGGTACCGTCCCACCAACACGGCTCGACGACAATTTCAGCATCTTTCATCGCGGTAGCCACATGGCAGACATGGCCTGCGTCGAGCGCAATTTCACGTAGATACCAAATGCGGTCCTCAAAGACGATCGTATCTCCGTTGCTTTGCATAGAATGCGTTGGAACTTGCATGCCGCGGCCGTCTGCCTTGATCACTGCTTCCAGACGGGTCCACTCGCGAAAAAAGACCTCTGGCTCGGCCTCGTCCGATTGCAGGCGCGACCAGAGGTCGGAAGCAAACACGTCCCGAAAATCCTCGATTCGAACTGCACGCACCTTCTCCAGGTCAATGCCTACGCGTTCCTGCGTTGCAACCACGCATGCGACGCATTCCCCCGAATGAGACACGTTGAAATCAAAAATGCAGTTTTCCATCGAAGGGCGCCCATTCGAGTCTTTCCGCAGTCCCTCCAGCGAGACATCTGGACAGCCCAAAGCGGCAAGCGCTTTGAGCAACAGCCACTTGCCGAGAATCCGAGCACATCGATCTTCCGGTCTCCGATAGCGTCGAATCGTCTCTTGGAGCGTCTGCGGAAACAACCGGGCTGAAAGCTCTAATGCCAAAGACCATGCTGCATCCTCGCAGTGAAGACGCGCGTATAGCGCCAGTAGATGGTGGTCAGTGCGCCGCAAGTTCGGTTTAGCAGGCAAATCCGGCATGATCTTCGACAAGAGATCCGGTGAACTTCTTTCCTTTCAGCGCAGCTATCGCATTTCCAACCCGTAGCTTCCACTTATCGACCGCTTCGCCTGACTTGATATTGATCTTACTCGCTTGGTGTGCGACCTTTACTTTTGCCTTGGGGAACTGCAGATCGAACAAAATGCCACTGCGTACGAGATGCTGCTGAACGATCTTACGAGCCATGTTTGTGAAAGCTCCGGCAACCGACGGCGCGGCGTTGCTGCCGGTGGCAACAATGATTGAATGGCGGGCGTTCATCGCATCGGACCGATAAAATAACCCCGGAGGCTGAGGCGAAACTTTCGCCCCGCAATCGATATTGAAATGCTGAGAAAGAGCCGTGCAACGCTGCCATAACAATTCCCTTGCAAAAGTGCCGTTTCGGCTTTAACATCGTGGAATTCACCAATCTATCTGACGACATCGGAATATCCGCGGATTTAAAATTGCGCCACTCCCCTGCAGGACTGGTTCGGAAACGCATCCCTCAGTAGAACAGCGTTTCAGGGGTGGCCTCCGGAGGTTGGCGAGGAGTGGGTTCCACACACCGGAAATCTGTGAGCAAAGCTCTAGTTGGACGGCTATTTGTCTTGAATGTGCCGACGTTCTCCCGGAGGCCTGTAATGGAAGACAGTATTGGCCCAACGCAAGCTAAGCGTGACGCCTGTTTCGATTTCATTGGCTTGGGATTTGGCCCGGCCAATCTGGCGTTAGCAATTGCCGCCGAGGAGAGGGCAAGCCTAACCTCTCAAAATCCTGCGTCGGTTTACCTGGATATACAGAGAGAATTTAACTGGCACCACGGAATGCTGCTGGACGACTCTCGTCTGCAAGTTGTCTTTCTAAAAGATCTGATCACGATGGTGAATCCCCGGAGTCGCTACACGTTCATCAACTATCTTCACCAGAAGGGGCGACTGCATGAGTTCATGAACTTGCGGACCTTCTATCCCACGCGTGCTGAATACAACGACTACTACAAATGGGTTGCCGCACACTTCGACCCACTTACACGTTATGGAAGGCAGATAAGAGGGGTTACGCCCGTCGTGGAAGACGATGGATCCGTCAACTCTATCGATGTGTCTGCCGAGAATCTCGGCACCGGGGAGATTGAGACCTACAGATCTCGCAATCTGGCGGTGGCACTTGGCGGGACCCCAATCATTCCTGAGGCCGTCCACAGGCGCAGGGGTGCCAGGGCATTTCACTCGTCTGAATGCTTGTACCGTCTGAAGGATACGTTCGAAGACATTCGAGCAGCGCATGAATTTGTTGTCGTTGGATCAGGACAGACAGCGGCGGATATCCTGCACCACCTCATCCGCACTTATCCGAATGCGAAGATCAGTTTGTGCATGAGAGAGTTCGCATTTAAGCCGCAAGATGATACCCATTTTGTCAACGAGCTCTTTTTTCCGGAAACAACAGATATGTTCTTTGACATGCGGGAGCCCAACCGGCGGGCTTTGCTTGCGAAGCATAAGGATGTAACTCATTCTGCCGTCGATGTGGATCTTCTCCCACTCATCTACGACGCAATTTATCAGGACAACGTGAGCGGTAGACACCGCCTTACGATCCAGCGGTTTTTTGAATTGGAGAGTGTCGAGGTGAGTGAGGACTCGGTGTCGGCTATATTTCGAAATCATGCTCGCGAGTGTTCCGTTGAAATCCGCTGTGATGCTCTCATCATGGCGACCGGATACGATCGCAACGCTCCGTTGGATATCCTGGACGAATTGCGTCCATTCCTGGCTTCGGATCGCAACGGCCAGTTTCAAGTGGAGCGCAACTACAACATCAAGCGCCTTCCGGGATTCCGGCCCAAAATCTATCTCGAGGGCTACTGCGAAGCCACGCATGGGTTCAGCGAGATACTGTTGTCGCTGCTCCCAATCCGTTCCGCACAGATTATCAATGATATGTTCACCGATGAGGTCGGCCTTGCGGATATGGAACTTTCGGAACGCCTCGCCAACGCTGACACAGCGGCCAAAGTGGGGAAAGGGGATCGAGAGGAAGTGAGAAATCCCATCGCAACAGTTGGCGATGACCAAGCGGAACGACTTCTGACATAACCATAGGTGAAAAGACGGGATCAGGGGTGCCAGCACATGAATGAAGTTCAGCCGGATTCGCATATCTTAGATACGTATTGTCAGCTTGCGGATGCTCGGATGGAAGAGAGTTGCGTCTTCGGGATCGGCGCCGAGATTCCTCGTCGAAAAGGCGACGGCCCTATTCCGCTCTCATTTTCACAGGAGCGGATTTGGTTCCTTGAACAGTACGAGCCTGGGGGCACTTTATTCAACCTGCCCGCTTCTATACCACTTCATGGCCAGATTGACAGAGGCGTCATCGAGCGAGCTCTGAATGAAATCGTAAGACGGCACGAATCACTGCGCACCACTTTTGCGTTGGACAATGGGCGTCCCGTCCAGGTGATCGCCCAATCGCGTCAGATTCCACTTTCCTTCGTTGATTTCAGCGAAGGATCCGACGACTCCAGACAGCAGCGTGCATCGCAATTACTTGCGGACGAGAGCAAGCGCACTTTCGACCTTGCAAATGGGCCTTTGATTCGAGTGTTGCTGGTTCGTCTTCGTGATGATTTTCATCTTCTGTTCGTGATCATCCACCATATCGTTTCCGACGCGCAATCGATGGCTGTCTTCCAATGCGAACTCAGGACATTGATTGAGGAATTGCCGCAAGGAAATCTGTCATTGTTGCCGAACCTGAATATCCAGTACCCCGATTTTGCAGTTTGGCAACGAAACCGTTTTCAGGGTGAAACGCTGACATCGCAGCTCATGTACTGGCGACAGGCGCTTGCTGGTTTGGACTTCGCACCTCTTGAATTGCCCGGAGCCCGGCCCCGGCCACCATTGCCGAGCTATCAAGCCAGAACAAATTCGTTTTCACTCGGTGAATCCGTTTCCGGCCAAGTAGATTTCATGGCTCAATCGCTGCGTCTGACGCCTTTTGTGATTTTGCTTGCCGGCTTCAAAGCGCTCCTGTTTCGCTATACGCGCAAAGCTTCATTGGTCGTCGGTTTTCCTGCAGCTAACCGCAATCGCACTGAATTGGGCGCTCTGATTGGCCTGTTTTCCAATTCACTCCCAGTCCAAACACGCTTTTCTACCCGCACTTCTTTCCGCGACTTGCTGGCTTCTGTGCACGAGGGCACGCTTGCCGCCTTGGCGCATCAGGATCTCCCGTTTGAAAAGCTGGTTGAAGAACTTCACCCTTCGCGAAATCTGAACTTCAATCCGATCTTTCAGGTGATGTTCGACTGCAAGGACCAACCTTGCGAAGATGCTCGGCAGATTTCATTGAAGACTGGAATGTCGCAATACGACCTGAGTCTGTCGATGAGGTGCGACGGATCGCAATTCATCGGCGACATGAAATACAGTGCAGATCTGTTCGACGAAGGAGCAATAAGCCGGATCATCGGGCATTTCAAGACGCTCTTGCAGGCAATGCTGCGGTTTCCAGAGCGCCCGATCTCTGAACTTGATATCATGCCAGAGCCTGAACGGGACCTGGTGCTGAACGGATTTAATCAGACGGCGATGGAATTCTGGCAGGACGCCACAATCAGCGAGCTCTTTGAAGCACAGGTCAAGAAGAGCCCGGATGTTCCAGCTGCTGTCTTCGAGAACCAGGTCCTCACTTATCATGAACTCAACAGCCAGGCAAATTCCCTCGCGCGCCGGTTGCGCCGGTTGGGTGTCGGTCCAGAGACTATTGTGGCGATCTGCACCGAAGGATCCTTCGAAATGGTGGTCGGAATCCTGGGAGTTTTGAAGGCGGGCGGCGCCTATTTGCCCATCGATCCAGGCTATCCTCACGACCGCATCGCGTACATGATCGCGGACGCCGGAGTCCGAATCGTCCTGACACAAAGCGCCTTGCGCGATGTTGTGGACGGGCTCACCTCTGTTGTTATTGTGCTTGACGACGAGAGAGAGACTGCCGATTCGGATGGCTGGAACCTTGAGCCCGCGGCCGAGGCAGGCAGCGCTGCTTATGTGATTTACACTTCTGGATCAACTGGCAGGCCAAAGGGGGTTCTGATTGAACATAGGTCGGTCGTGAGCTTGATCGAGTGCCTGCGGCATCGGTTCTCAATTGGCTTTGGCTCACAGGTTCTACAGTTCGCCTCGTTCAGCTTCGATGTATCGGTTCGAGAGGTATTTGAGTCGCTTCTTACGGGCGCCACCCTGCACCTCGCACGGCGTAGCGATATGGCTCCGGGCGAACCGCTGCTTCGGCTCATGAAAGAGCGCCGGATCACGACAGTAACGCTGGCGCCCTCTGTCTGGGCGCATCTGCCCGATGCCGATCTGCCTGATCTGAAAACGGCCATCGCAGGGGGGGAGGCCCTTTCGATGGCTGTCGTCGATCGCTGGGCTCCGTCGCGCAGCTTCTTCAACGCATACGGCCCTACGGAAACGACGGTGGCATCCTCGGTTGCGCAATGCTTTCCCGGCATGCGGCCTACCATCGGGCCGCCGCTGGCGAATACCAGATACTACGTTGTTGATGAGAATATGCAGCTTTGCGTCATCGGCAGCACGGGTGAGCTGTTGATTGGCGGTATTGGGCTCGCCAGAGGCTATGTTGGTCTTCCCGGATTGACTGCGGAGAAGTTCATTCCAGATCCATTCAGCCAGGACGGTTCCGCGCGCGTGTACCGAACCGGCGATCTGGTGCGACTCCTGCCCAACGGCGAAATCGACTATCTCGGCAGGATGGACAAACAGGTCAAGATTCGTGGCTTCCGTATTGAATTGGGAGAGATCGAGACCGTGCTGATGGAGAGCCCCGATGTGGCTGCCGCCACGGTTGCGGCCGTACCTGACCGCATGGGGGACAAACGGCTCGTTGCCTATTTGGTACCGGCAAGTCCGGAAGTTACTGTCCCACTGGACTCGATTCGAGCGCATGCCGCTTCAAAGCTTCCGCACTACATGCTACCCCGAAACTTTATCGTCCTTGATCGCCTTCCGCTCACCCCAGCTGGCAAGGTGGATGTCGGCGAACTTCCGCTTCTTGACGATGCCAATCAAGGGCGTGGCTATGAGGCGCCTGAGACACAGGTGGAGTGTGTCCTTGCCGAGATCTGGCGGGAGATCCTCAATCGGGATACTGTTTCACTCGACGACGATTTTTTCGAAATCGGTGGGAGTTCACTCGCTGCGGCAGGGCTATTTGCAAGAATCCAACAACGGCTGGGAGCCAAGCTTCCCCTGGCGTCCCTGTTCAAAACGCCCACGCTTCGCCAACTAGCAACGATGGTCGTGTTGCATCAGGAAAAGTTCCGCGATGACTCCGGCACATGGTCTCCGCTGGTGACAATTCGGGCCATCGGGCAAAAACCACCTTTGTTTCTGGTCCATGCGCTTGACGGAAATGTTTGGTACTGCAATTTGGTAAGTGCTCTCTTGCCGGCAGACCAGCCAGTTTATGGCTTTCAATCGGCCGGCCTCAAGGATAATCGCGCTGCCGCAGCGACCATAGAAGAGATGGCAATGTCTTATGTAGAGTCCTTGCGAAGTGAGCGACCGCACGGACCGTACTACATTGGCGGCTTTTCGGCCGGGGGCGTCATTGCGTATGAAATGGCTCAGCAACTGGTTCAGATGGGAGAGCAGGTTGGAGGCATCATCCTGCTCGATTCCGTGATTGAGGAGCCCGTGGGCTTGCTAATTCACAGCCACCAATACCGTCGAGCTGCAAAGAGCGCGATACGCGTGTTTTTCGTGAACTTAATACAATTAAAACGAACCGGCTGGCAGACAGTCCTGGAGAAAAAGCTTGAGGGCATATTCCGGAGGTTTAATATCTTCGTTCACAGAAAGAAGACTGAACGTGGAAACTCCTCTGGCTCCCCTGACATGAAGGACGCGCTTGTGAAAGCGCTTCATGACTACCAGCCAAAGCCATATGCCGGCCGGGCGGTCCTTTTCCAGCCAGCACAGTCATACTCTACCTACCTTGGGGTCGCGAACCAGTGGAGCGATCTGATCGGCTCGGGCTTCCGCATTGTGAAGATGGAAGGCGGCCACGGCTCGGTGTTCAAAGGGACGAATCTCGAGTTGCTTGGCCGTGAGATTTGCGCCTTTATGCATGGCGATATGTCGAGAGACCAGCCCTTTGAGTCGGCTTGTTCAATGCCTTTCGCCCTCGAAACTGTCAGCGCAGCGCGACAGGTCCTGGATTGATTAGGTCGCCTGCATTATTTTCACCCGAATTCTCCAAGCCATCGTCCTGCCGGAGAAAATCATGACCAGAGTCCAAATGCAGAAGGCGACGGTTGGATCCGCCTGACCAAAGTAATCTGTTGGACCAATATCAGTTTATTCAGAGGAGTAACACGCGGCGGTCAGTTTTCTCCGAGCCGATCAACATGGTTCCGACCCCTTCCGCAGCCACAGTGACGAAGGAGGCCATATCCGGTGCTGAAGGCCGGCGCTGTGGTGGTGATGGACAACCTGAGCGCGCATAAGGCACCGGCAGTGTGCCAATGGATAGAAAAGGCTGGTGCCGAGCTGCTCTATCTGCCGCCCTATTCTCCCGATCTGAACCCCATTGAGAAGGCCTTGGCAAAACTGAAACAACTGCTTCGCGAAGCCAAGGCACGAACCAAGGAAACACTCGATCAGGCCATCACCGGCCTCTGCCGCAAATCACTCAAGCCAATGCACAGGCTTGGTTCAGACTTGCACCAAACGGTCTACAGTAAAACAGAAAATGCTCTAACTGCCATGGCGGGCTTTGCCGCGATTTCCGGTTTTTTTGGAATAGGGGTATTTACTTGACGC
>PMWR01000518.1 GCA_003166055.1 Acidobacteriaceae bacterium | reverse complement strand
GTGTTGGTGCGAATACAGATGCTCGTCGGGCTTTTCGACCACGTTTCATCGTCCGACCAGCTCAAATCCAGCCCGTCCAGATAACCGATGGCCTTTCCCGCCGACGCGGCAATCCGAATCTTCTTCTCCGGACCCTCTTCCGCAATCCCTACCCAGGCGAGTACATAGATGGATTCGCGCGTGATGGCCTCACAGACGGCCTCTAACAACATGCTTTCGGAAGAATGAGCCCGGTTCAGCACCAAGGCCACAAGCGCATAGGCGGACAACGCCGAATTCTGGGCCCTAAGCCGACGTTCTCCCTCCTTTTTTACGGTAATATCGCGGATGGCCGCCGTCACCAGTATCCCCTCGCCGCTCTCCAGCGGGCTGAGCATGATCTCGATGGGAAAACTGCCTCCATCCTTCCGTAGCCCGTTCAGCTCAATCCCGGTGCCGATCTGCTGCGCCAGCGCCTCGGCCGCGGTGCGGGTTTCGTCGGCGATCAGCCGCTCGGCAAATCCCTCCGGAATGATGCTCTTGACCTTTTTGCCGATCAGTTCATCGCGCGGGTATCCGAACTGTTTTTCCGCCTGGGCGTTCAACAGCATAATCTTGCCGGCCTGGTTGACCACCACCATGCCATCCGGAGCCGCTTCCATCAGCCCGCGGTACCTGCCCTCCATCTGCTCCAGATGCTTCTCCGCGCCCTTGCGCACAGTGATGTCGCGGATGGCCGCCGTTACCAGGATGCCCTCGTCGCTTTCCAGCGGGCTGAGCATGATCTCGATGGGAAACCCGGTCCCGTCCTTGCGCCGCCCGTTGAGTTCAATCCCGGCGCCGATTTGTTGCGCCAGCGCCTCGGCCGCGGTGCGGGTTCCGTCGGCGATCAACCGCTCCGCAAAGCCCTCCGGAATGATGGTTGTCACCTTCCGGCCCAGGAGCTCATCGCGGCTGTATCCAAACTGGCTCTCCACCCGGGCGTTCAGCAGAACAATCTCGCCGCCCTGGTTCACCACCACGATTCCATCCGGAGCCGCCTCAAGAAGGCCACGATATCTGGCTTCCATCTTCGCCAGATGCTTCACCGCATCGTTGATCGCAGTCGTATCGCGGAACTCGCCAATAACCAGCGTTCGGCCGGGCAGCTTCAGCTTCTCCGACGACCAGATCGCGACGGGCGCCAAACTTCCATCTTTGCGCTGGATGTGTAAACCGAAATGGGGCGACGCCCGCAGCGTTGCCTTGCGGAATTCAGCCTCGACCAGTTCGTGCTCGGATTCCGGATGCAGCATGGTCACATGCATGCCGATGAGCTCGGCGCGGGGATAGCCCGTCAGAGCTTCCATGGCCGGATTCACATCCAAAATGGTCCCCGTGGCGGTATCGAACGCTGCCTTGCCGTCCTGAGCATAATCCCAGCTCAGTTCGTGTAGATTCCGCGGCTCGCTGACGTTGAGGACGTTCGTCACTTGCGCCTGTCCATCCGGTCTTGCTGCCTTAGCCCGGTTGGGGCCTCGCGCAGGGAAAACAAGCTCTCATATGGCACTTTTGCTCGATCACGAAGGAAAGAATAGACCGAGATTATTAAGGATAAGGAAAGAATACACCAAGATTTAAGCTACATGATCAGGTTCCGCTGTACTGTTTTGCACAGGTCTATGGAATTCTTTGAGCGCGCTACCGGCTCTCCGGGAGATCGTTCGCATCGAGGAGATCTTTTCGCAGCCTCTCCTCCAGATCTCTGTTGGCGCCAACAGGCCAGAGCGCGTTTCCACCCCCGATTTGGTCCTCTTCTCACGGTTCCGGTCGGGTTGCCGGCTACTCTTCCCCAACCCGTCGGAGCCGAACGGATATCGGAGCCGCGAGCCTCCCGGTGGAAGACGTGCGGCTGAGACTTGTGGATGCCGGTGCAAAGTCAGTTGTCCGGACTCTTTGGAGAAACGGCTCAATCGTTGTGCAATGGTCCGATCAATTTATTGGGCGTTGCCAAGCGAATGCTCCGCATAGGCCTTTTGAAAGAGCGTAAAGGCCTGCTTCTTCTCGCCCTTTTCCGAGATGAGCCCTTTCCTGTTGTAGCCGTCCTGCAATTCAGGAATATTGCGCCCCGGGGACCGGAAATCCATCAGGATCCACGGGATGGTGCCGCGGAGCTGCGGAATGTTTCTGAGCATCGTGAACTGGTGTTCCATGACGTAGGCCTGTTGCTCTTCTGTCCAGCGCTGGTCGACGGGCCCGTGGTTTCCAAATTTGGCCTCGGCGCCAAACTCGCTCATCAGGACGGGCTTTTGCGGGAACGTCCAGTGCATGCTGTCCGCCTGTTCCGGAGTCATGTCGTACCAGCCGACGTACTCGTTCTGTCCGATCACGTCGAGCACATCGCACAGGGGATCGTTCTGCACCATCTGGTTCCCGTTGGCTCGGGGCCCGATGATCGCGGAGGTGATGAGACGGGTGCCGTCGAGCTTGCGTGCTTCGGCAACCATGTCCGTAAGGAACCTGGTGCGGGTGGGATTGTTGGGCGTTTCGTTGGACACCGACCATAGGATCACCGAGGCCTTGTTGCGGTCGCGCCGGATCATCTCCCTCAGCATCGCGATGTCTTTTGCGTAGACCTCCGGCTTGTCAAACGAGATGTGCTGCCAGTTGGGAATCTCGGACCAGACCATGATGCCATCGCGATCGGCGGTACGCTCCATGCGCTCGTCGTGGGGATAGTGTGCCAGGCGAACGAAGTTGGCGTGCATCTCCATGAGGTAGCCGAAGAGGATATCGGCATCTTCCTGCGACCAGGCTCGGCCGCCGCGGACCGGTGCTTCCGCATGCATGTTGGCGCCCTGAAGAAAGATCGCTTTGCCGTTGAGAAGAATGCGCGTACCTTCGACCCGGATATCACGGAAGCCAATGTCGTCGGTCAGGTTGTCTTCGCCGGCCGTGAGGTGGACCTTGTAGAGCTTTGGCGAATCGGGGGACCAGAGAACAAGCTTCGCCGCCTTTACGTTGAAGGCCGCGTTGCCATCCGCGTCCGTCTTGACGGTCGTTTTGGCTTCCGCTTCCGGCACGTCGATGGTGACAGCGGTTCCCGCCGGAGCGTCGAGCACGTGAACATACCCGGTCAGTTGGGTGTTGTCAGCATCGAAGCTCGGCCCGTGGGCCAGGTGTACGTCGTAATCGTCGATGAAGGCCCGCGGCACGGTCACGAGAGAGACGTCGCGCGTCAGGCCGCCATAATTGAACCAGTCGATGCCGACGGATGGAATGCCGTCCAGGAGCCGCGTGGAATCCACTGCAATCACCACGAAGTTGGAGCCGGGATGCAAGACCGCGGTCACTTCGCAATCGAAGGGCGTGTATCCGCCCTCATGATCGCAGACGCGCTTCTGGTTCACCCACACGTGGGAGCGGTAGTTTGCTGCGCCGATGTGGAGAAACGTGCGTGTGCCCGGCTGGGGCTGTGCGTCAAAGTCGCGCTGATACCAGAGAACGCCCTCAAAGTCGAAGAGCTGCGGAACCTGCGTATTCCAGTCGCCGGGAACTCTAATGGTGGGCGCGGTGGCAAAATCGTATTCCTGGTTGTGTTTGCCCACCAGGTTGGGATGTGTATTCAACGCGTAGCCGTGGTCGTTGATCTGGCCGTTGCCCGCATACAGCGCTCCGGCTGGAGGGGCGTCGACGAGGAAGTGCCAGTCTCCGTCAAGACTCGTGACGGTGCGGCGATCAACGCCGACGAGGAGGGTTTGCAGCGGTTGCTGGCCGAAAGCAGGAAGCATCAGCAGGCCGCATCCAAGCGGAACGGCTCCTTTGAGGACGGCCCGGAAGACCTTTGAAACACGGAGCGGCAGGATCATTGAAAGGAACTCCTCGGAGTCGAGCTTACAACTTTTTACCCATCCGAGACGAATGAAGAATATGCGATAAGACTGCTGGAGACAGCCGCAGAGTTCGGCGGCGTGAGAGCTTTCCGGGGTCGAATCGTGGCGAGTTCTTTTTAATCTTTCCGGCGACATTTCAGCCCGGAAGCAGGGTGCTGGTTCGAGGGGGGACCTGGCGATTATGCAGTGATTGGGGTTGCGGGGAGTTTACGGGGCGGCTGGAGCTAACGTTGTGGGGTAATTCGCGTCCAAACGGCAGACAACTCCGTTAAGCACCTTGCCCATGTCTATTGGGAAACGTAGAATAAAGGATCGCAGGAGTTTTGAAGGTAATGACGCTGAATAGCCGAATGTTTCTCTATGCCGCACTAGGTTGCGGCCTGGTTTTTATCCCTCAGGCAGGGATCCAGGCCCAACAGACGAGTACGCCCGCAACCGGGACGCAGGCCCAGCCGGGCGCCGGACAGGAAGTGGACCCGCTGAAGCGTCCTCGCTCGGACAAGGAGCAGTTTGAGGCGCAAAAGGCTGTGAAGCAGGAGTTGAAGGGCGCGTACAAGACCTGGCTGACCCAGGATGTGACGTACATCATCACGGATGAAGAGGGCAGGGCATTCAAGAACCTGTCGAACGATGAAGAGCGCGACGCCTTTATCGAGCAGTTCTGGCTGCGGCGCAACCCCAATCCGGACTCGCCGGACAACGAATTCCGCGAAGAGCATTATCGCCGCATTGCCTACGCCAACGAACACTTTGCGGCGGGCAAGCCCGGCTGGAAGACCGACCGCGGCCACATCTACATTTCCTTCGGCAAGCCGGATTCGATCGATTCGCATCCCTCGGGCGGCAACTATGACCGGCCCATGGA
>PMWR01000016.1 GCA_003166055.1 Acidobacteriaceae bacterium | reverse complement strand
AACAATGCAGACGACAACAAGGTCGAGCCAGGCGGAATGAGTTCGCCCTCCAGCCGGAATCAACAGGAAGAAAGCGAGGACCAGAACGGCAATACCGACGAGGTGCAAGAGAATGAACAGTCGGGATAATTCTGATTTCGTCTGCATGGTCACTCCACCTTCTTCCCGCACTCTGAACAAAAGCCGTCTCCCGGCGAGAGGAGGGAGCCGCATTGGGAGCAGGTGGCGGTTCCGCCCACGGCACTGACACAGCGCGGGCAGCGACTGGCGCCAGGTGGAAGCGGCACTCCACAGGAAGGGCAGCTTCCCTCCGAAGCCAGCGGCGTTCCGCAACTTACACACCGGCGGGCAGCCTTGTCGTTATCTGTTCCGCATCGAGGGCACGGCATATAGGGATCGCCGCAGTGAGGACAGAATTTCGAGCTGCTGGAATATTTCTTCGAGCAATTTGAGCAAAAGACCTCGCGCGGAACCGGCGCGACGCCCGATCCAACTTGGCCCGAGGCGCCTGATGCTGGAACGCCAGCCGGCGAAGGTTGCAGCAGGGCGCCCACTGCGCCTGCGCCACTCCCCATCATGCTGGTCATCATCAGTGCGCCGAGCATCCCGCTCTTTCCGTCAGACACAGAAGTTACAGCATTTTCCGCCACTTCAAATGCCTTGGATTGCTGCCATGAGTAACCGCCAATCTGCTGGGCGCTTTGGCGGGCGATAGCATCCAGTATCTTCTGTCCTTCTGGGTGTCTGTCGTCCACTTCAACTGAGGTGATATAAAACCCCTCCAGATTGAAGCCGTAATCCTCCCAGAAGGCCAGCATTGATGCTTTGAGGGCCTGGGAAAGCGGCTCCAGGTAAGCGGAGATGCTCTTGATGCCAATATGCTGCGCTTGCATATATGAAAGCAGTACGGTCTTCGTCTTGGCGTTCATCGCTCCTTGAAAATGCTCAGTAAGAGCTGCGGCGGTAAACTGTTCGGCCGCGCCCACCAGCTTAATCAAAAAGCGCTCCGCATCCAGAACTTTAAGACCATACCGGCCCACCGCCCGCATGGGTACCATGGCATTGTAGTCCGGGTCGTGATACATCATGCTTGTCGTGTTCCAGTCGATATTCAGCGGCACGACCTTATTTACGAACCAGACTTCCGCAAAGAACGGGTTCTTGCCTCCAAACGGCAGCCCAAACAGATTGCGGAGGAGGGGCAGGTTCTCCGTATTTAGCGTGTGTTTTCCCGGCCCGAACTTTCCAAGAAGCCGACCCTTCGTAAAAAGAACCGCCTCCTGTGACTCCCTCACCACAAGCTGCGTGAAGGTGCTTAGATCCATGCTGTGATCTTTTTCGCCCTTGCTGCTGCGGAACTTCCAGGCAAAGACAGGACCATAGCCTGGCGCGCCAGAAGAACTGTCATCCCAGGAAACCACATCAATCTGAGCCATTTGGCATTCTCCACAGCAGCCTCGGACCGGAACTTGGTCTATAGCGCTAGTCTCACGGCATTCTCTTACGGATGAAGTGAATTAACCGGCATTATACAGGGCAAAGATGGCCGTGTGAGGGCCGAGCTGTTTTTGTCACTTTCCCTGAAAGGGTAAGCCAGCAGCGATCCTTCTTAGCGAAATGAGGTTTCCTCCTTGGATGGGTTCCGTGCGGTCCTCCGCCAACCGCCTCCGCACGCCTGTTCCTGCCCGCAACGCCGACCCTGATTTGCAGAAGGACAACCGCAAAAGCTCCGAAAGACGCCGGGGACGAATAAATGCAATTCCTCACCCAACGCGCCCCTCAGGTTGCAAGGATACCCCGCAAGCCACATTGAGGCCAGCATCACGATCCCGCTTGCGCTTCCTGTGCCGCAGTTCTTGCGAATGGCCTTGAATTACCTGTGTCCACGCCGCCGTGTCCGCCCCGACCTTCCCTTCAGGCGGCGTCCGTACAGAGGCAGCGAACCCCGCCGCCCACGCGCCCCCAAACCCAGGAACCGAAATCATAGAATGCTCGGCCCCATGTCTTCCCATCAACGGCAATCATTGACCACCCGCGCCGCGGCTTTTCGGCGTGGCCCGCGAGGTTCCGGGTGGACTCTTTGAGCTGAGGCCAGATCTCCTTTTTGGTCACAATCAACTCGGCCATCATGGNNTTGAAGGCAAGATCAAGCCCGAGACGTACATGGCTGACGGCGTGGAGCACAAGACTTTTTCGATCAAGGCCGACTACATCCGCAAAATCGACTACTCGACACCGAACGAAGCCAGCGACAGCAAGGCGGCCAAGCCCGCCAAAAAGGCCAAGTAGCATTCGCGCAACCTGGAGGCGGCTCTTCGGAGCCGCCTTCCTCTATGTGAGCTGAATGGCCATCTGGCACCGGGACGCGCTTTAATGCCACGACGACCGTGGCTGGCATTGCCATCCGATATTAGCGGACGCGATCTTTGGCGTATCCCCACGTCTGGAGTGGAACGATGTCCGCCGCCCACTCTCTCGCGTCATCTAGCTGATCGCCCGTGAGTTGAGTTAGCGCATTCGGGGAAATGAGGTTTTCCAAATTGAGTTCAGCCAACGCCTCCGTCTGGTACCAGAGCACAGCGTCGGATTTCGGCGACAGATTCGCGGTAGAGGTCTCCGCCAGTAACTGCTCCCATTTCTTGTCGCTTTCATCTTGTTGCAACTGTGCTGCGGAAACATCTCCCGTTGCTGTGAACGTGTAGTCCACCGTTCCGAAGTTTCGGCTGACCGCGATTCCGTCAGAACAGATTGCAACCACGGTATGCATGTCATTGGACACAATCAATCCGCCAGCAGGCACCTGTGCTGGAGCGAGAGCCACGCCGTCCACAAAATAGAGTTGCACCGGATGCTGAAATGAGAGGTCGAGCACAGTCAGGTTGTTGCCGCTATGCTTTGCCGTGATGTAGTTCTTCAGCAGCTTGGTCAAAGTGGAATCGGCATTTAGCACAGCTTGCAACCGCTGGGAGGCAACTGCATTTACTGGCGGTTTCTCGCGTTGAACATCGGCTAGTAGCCAGAGCGCTGGAGCGCGCTGGAACATCCACCGCACTTTCCTACCCAGCAGCGGCCCAAGGCCCTCGTTCATTCCGTCGCCCAGAATCTTCATGGCGGCAAGGGCAGAAGCGTCAGCCGCCATCTCCTGCGCGGGATCTAGGCCGTCCACGTTGACATGATGCAGTCGCTGGTGAGCATTCTCATGCAGCAGGACAAAGAGAATGGGAGCTTCGATTCCATACTCTTCTGCCGCCGCGCACGCCACGTCACCTTGCGGACAATCGAGATACGGTTTCAGCGAAGCAAAGTGATCCCAGTCCATAAAGCTGCCGAAAGGTTCGAATAGTGGAGCCAGCAGCGTTCGCCGGTAAGGTGTCGTCATCAAGGGATAGGGCAAATGGAGACTCGGCCCGCTGCTCAAAGCGCCGTCGTGCCCAAGGAATGTCCCGATTGATGATAGGTAGATCGAAAACTCGTAAGGGAAGACAATGCTGTCGCCGTCGATGTGCGGCGTTTGCAGACCTGTGGCGACGCTCTCTACTCGGATCGTTGGAGGCGAATCCGTTTCGTACGCCGCAAGTTGCTGGTGAATGCCAGGATTCCATAGAACGCATTGCGTAAAGTAGGTCATCTCCTTCTGTGTAAAGGCGCTCATGAACTGGCCGTTCGGGTCCGACTGAGGATGATTCTTTATCTCTGACTGCAGCGCATTTTTTTGATCGGGGCACGATGGCTGCGCAACAGCTGCGTGGCCGAACAGAAGAGAAAACGCAACTCCACACAACAGAATTTTGATTGTCATGGCTTCTCCGGCAGAGCAATCAACTTGTTATCCCCATCGCTAATGACGTAGTTGTTGGACTGAAATACAGGGTCATACCCAATGAGCGGCATCACGAGGATTTTGTGGGAGCCCGGTCTCACTCGCAGATATAGCGGCGTATAGCCAACTTGCAGGTTATCCAGGATGACGCTGTAAACTGGGTTCGTCTTCGCGTCGGGAAGAACGTGAAACCCAAGAACCCCGAACGGTGCGCCCCACGGCATCAGGGCTTCCATAAATCTCGCCACAGAGTCCCCAACAGAGGCACCTGGCTGGTCAAGTTCTTTGAGAAAGCCTTGAAGGTACGCTGTGAACGTATCCGCTGTCTCCGGTTGTCCGGTGTCATGAATCAGTTGCAGCCTCACTCGATCCAGCGTCCGGTTCACGACGCCGCATGTGTTTTCAGCGCTTACTGATGCGGGAGCTTGCGAATCAGACTGCAGGTCGAGTGGCTGGCGCGCAGCTTTATTTGCAAGCGAAGTTAGGAAATGGTCTGCCACGGTTAGGTTGAAATCAGGAGCATGCTCGCGATCGGCATACCAGATCTTGATGCAGGTCTTCTGGTCCTGGTTTTGCGCCGGCCTGTGATCCGGCTTCTGCCCGTCCTGAGCAAGGTTCTGCGCCTTCGCGTTGCGCCCGGTGAAGCCCAGGCAAAGCAACATCAATGCAACGGCGGCTATTTTCTTTTGACGAAAGACGCCCCACCCAAGGGCCAGCAACCCCAGAAGCAGGAAGTACATTTGAATCGTGGTCGGTACCAGGAATGCCTGCTCGTACACCAAGTCCATCGGGCCGCGTTGCAGAACACTTAACTGCATTTGGAACGACAGGAATCCGCCATAGATGCTCACGATTAGGCACGCCCACGCAACCACTTTGGAAACACGTTCCTTTTCGCCCTCGACCGCCTGCTTGCCAGAGAACAGTCGCGTCAGCAAAGTGGCCGCAAGCGCTCCGCTGCTGATGCTCAGAAGCCATTTGGACATCTCCTGTTCCTCGCCTAACAACGCCTTGTGGCGGTCCGTTATCTCGTCCCCAATTAGGGGTTTATGTCCACTCGCGAACTGAGAACGGTAATAGAGTTGCGTTGAAAGAATGAGTGCAAGCGCCAATACGCCAAAGAAAACGGAGAACGGGCGCGCTTGAATCTTGCGGCTAAGGGTTAGGAACATTGAAAGTCCTCACGGCATTGGTATAAGCCGCTGCCCGCGCGGCATATTGCGGGTTTCCACTTTGTGCCTGCACGGTGGCGATGCGGGCACAAACATCCAGGTAGTAGAGTCGTATGTCGTTGTTCCAGACCTCGTCCCCTACATCTTTTTCAATACTGCGTGCCAACAGGTCTGCTTCTGGCACTCGGTTCACATGCAAGAGCAAATCGGCCAGGATCATCTCGTCATCCAGACGCATCTCTTCGGGAAGATTTTTCTGGAGCAGTTCCTGCAACTCGGCAATTCTGCTCACTGCGTTCGCCGGACTCAGGCCAACAAAGGTGAGGTAATAGCGCGCCAGCACAAAGTTTTCCGTGTCCCAGAATTCGAGTTGACTTTTCAGCCCCGGCCAGCTTGCAGCGTCAAAATGCGCCAGCATAAACCGCGAGAAAAGTGGTATGGCCACTGCCTGCGTTGCCTGCGGCATCCGTGCACTTGAGGTTTCAGCGAAGAACTTCGTGGCGGTGGGATAGTCGCGGGCTTCCCAGGCATCCATGGCGGAGGTGAGATCGAAGAGCGTCCCGATCATGGCCGCGTAGACCTGAGCCGTGTTGCCTTCGAGAGACTTTGAAGCCGCCAACTCCTGCTGAAAGGCTTTCCGGGCCTGCACCGGACAACCGTTATTGACGTATTGCACCCCCGCGTTGTGGTAGAACGCCACATCCGCGCCGGGAAATGGAGTTCCGGGCTGATACAGAGTGCCGACCGGGCAAGTGGGATCCTGGGCCATGCAGCCTGTCGCGACGATCGCGAGAACAAGGCAAGAAAATCTAGAGGAAAATCGCATCGTTCCTTCTCCTGGACGCAGGAATTGCCCAGCAAGGACAGCCGGCAGACTCCACGCCGCGTTAGCCTGAAACTCTAGACGCATGGAACTACAGAAAGTGAATGAGGAAGCGCCACAGAAAACAATGCTTGTCCACTACAAGAAACTTTTACGGCGAGCTGAATGTTTTGTCAACTAATTTCTGCCGCCAATCTCGCGTGTCAGCACGACAGAGCGACAGTCAGACGAACAAGTCAGTTTCCAGATACTCCAGATCAACTAGGGCGTGTTAACACTAAT